>CAMAVL010000059.1 GCA_945861735.1 Chlamydia trachomatis | reverse complement strand
TCCCGCGGATCGGCGATCCCCGGGGCTTTGGCGGTCCAAATTCCAAGTTTCAGACCGACTGCAGTATAAATAAAAAGCGATTTATCCTAGGATGGGTATGCCAACGGGTTGGTGTGCGGGTAAATTTCCTGAAGAATTATTAAGTGCTGCAGACATCGCTTATCGAGAGGAACTGATTAAGCGAATTCCAGCCGCTAAAGATGATCGCACTTACTTCGAGGCTTATACACAAGCCTGTGCTGGGCATATGTTAAATTCTATTAACAGGCATGCGCAAGAAGTCTTTAAAAAAGACAAAGAGTGGGGGCTTGCTAACAGAAGTGCTAGGGTCTTATCTCACCTTCAAACCTTTATTGATCTTTCAGAAAAACATAAGACACTTCCAGCGCTTAGGTCCATGGCAATACAAATGCTTCAGTCTCTTAAATTGCAATGGAAAGAGGCGACTCCCTTGGGTTTTTACCCGGCATTTAAAGAAAAAAAATGAGCAGGGACGCGCGAGACGCCAAGGCGCAAGATGCAAAAAAAATCAATGCCTTGTCGAGCTTTGCTCAAAGTCCTCGAGCTGTAATTTTTTCAGAAAGGGAAAATGTTGCTACTCCGGGATAAACAACGTAGAGATGATCTAACTTCAAATCTTCACAGGCAATACGCATAGAGGGCGTTATTTTAGGGGTATCGGAATATTTAAACTCATAACCGATCCGTTTGCCATTTTTTAGAATCAGTAAATCTAACTCGGCTTTTGATTGAGTTCCCCAAAAGTAGCATTCTTCTGGGGTGGCATCTGCTTGGCGAATAATTTCTTCCAAAGCAAATCCTTCCCAAAATGAACCCATTTTAGGATGTATATCCATTTCGGCTCTGCTTCGAATCCCAATCAGAGCATGTAGGATTCCGCTATCGCGAAAATAAATTTTTGGAGATTTAATTTGCCTTTTTTCTAAATTTTCATACCAAGGAAGAAGAATGCGAATCATAAAAGTTCCGGCTAAAATATCGAGATATTTTCGAACCATGTGATCGGAAATACCAAGAGATTTTCCAAGTTCACTAGCATTGAATATTTGACCATGATAGTGCACAAGCATTAGCCAAAACCGCCTCATTTGTTGAGGAGGGATTTGAAATCCTAAATTGGGGATATCTCTTTCTAAAAATGTTGCAATATAAGATTGTCGCCAAAGAAAGCTGTCTTCGTCCGTGTGAGCCAAATAAGAAAGAGGGAAACCTCCTCGGAACCAGAGAATTTCACTATCATGATTTACTTCATCAAGAGAAAATGGCATTAATTCCATATATCCGATTCTGCCAGCTAATGTTTCGGAAGATTGGCGGATGAGATCTCTAGAAGCGCTCCCTAAAATAAGAAACTTTTGGTTTTTTTGTTTATTGTCGACAAGCACTCGAATAATGGGAAATAACTCAGGAGCTCTTTGGATTTCATCAATGATAATAAGCTTATTAGTTAGTTTGGATAGGGTGAGCATGGGATTTTCAAGCCTGGAAAGATCCAATGGATCCTCAAGATCAAAGAAGTGGAAGTTTTCAGGGCTGTTATCTTTAAGAAATAGCTTTGCCAGGGTTGTTTTTCCTACCTGACGGGGGCCAAGTATCGCGCATGCAGGGTGGATGCGAAATTGTATCTCTATGGTTTTTAGGTACTTATGCCTTTCCATTGTCTTTACCTTGTATTTTCCGACTCTGATTTAGATTTTACAAGGTGTTTTTGATTTGGGCAAGCTCAAAAGGTGCGTCTTTAAACAAAAAGCGATCTTGTCTTCTTCTTCTCTTCCCAGACGATCGCTCCAATAAAGAGCAGGGTTAAAAAAAGGATGACGGAGAATAGGGGGAGCTCTTTGGTTCGGATGACGAAATCGAGGATGGCGGGCGGGTTTGAGCTGACTTGGAGTGCCGATTTTGTCCAAAACTCATTGAGTATGTGGATTAGGTGACCGAGCGGTGGGCAAATCAGGGTCATGAGGAGAGCGCTATAGAGTAACACAAGGGAAATGCTGACCCAAAAGGGGAAGAAGAAATTATAGGCTAAACTCATGAGGGGAAAGCGGTGGAAGAGAAAGAGGAGGACGGGGAGGGAGACGCAGTGAACGGCGAGGTTGATTGCAAGGGAGGATTTGACAAGAGACGAGAGGATATAGCCGTGCTGATCGAGTGTGCTCATGGAGATGACCGATTTAAGTGGGCGTTTAGGGAGGGGGAAGTTACAGGCACTTAAGGCCATTGGGGAAATCATTAAAATGGCGAGTGTGCATAAAAAGCTCAGTTGGAATCCAATGTTTGCAATGACCAAGGGATCGCCTAAAATCTCAATCCACATGGCGACACCTAATGCGTTGAGGGCGGTCGTTCTTAAGTGAAAGAGTTTGCCAATCAGTACTAATCCAATCGCAATCCAAGCGCGTTGAACAGATGGGGAATTGCCTAAAAAAAACCAATAGATGGCAAGAAGCAGAAGTAAAATACAAGAAGAGATCCGGTAGGAGAAAAATAGACGCAGGAGGCCTCCTAGAAATAGGGCGATGATCGCAAAGTGGAAGCCGGAAATGGCTAAAATGTGTTGTAGCCCTAACCTGCTAAATTCAAGAGATAATATGCGCTCATCGATGTCTCCTGTCGCAAGAGCGTTCAGAAAGGTGGATGTGGATCGATCCTTGATGTGTGATTGAAGGTAGGCGTGGAGTTTCTTTTTGGCTTGGAATCGAATTTCAGCAAAGCTAAAGCTTTGAGGGATGGGATCCCAGGCCTTTTTTTTCGTCGGCTTAAAAATGAATAGGAATGGACTTTTTTGCTCGAGAGTGCCTGTGAGGGTATAATCGCAATCTGCTTTGGGGTGGTTGTTTTGTAGGGGAAGGTAGATCTGACAAGGGAGATCGTAGAGGTGGTGGTTTTCGCTTGTGAATTCTTTGAGTGTTCCTTTGTAAACAAAAGAGCGCTGAAAGGGGGATTCGTAGATTTTTAGGGAGGAAATGGAAAAGGATCCCTTTCCCTCTATTTTGTTTCCGGTGACATCGGTATGGGGAATGCGATAAAAGCTTAAGCAGAATCCTAAGATGAAGCAGAAGAGGGAGAGGAGAATTTTATCTCTGCGACAGGCGAGAACCAAGAGAGTGGTTGCGAGTGGATAAATCCAGTTGGGGGAGATGGCAAGAGCTGTTCCAATTAAGAAATGGAGTGCAGAGAGAAGCGCTGGATTTTTTAGCCAAAAGTTTGCAAAGCCATCGCGTAAAGAATGCACTATTAGACCTCTGAGGTTTGCGAGAGGTCTATTTAGCTTTGGGAAGTTCGGGGTCGATTGGGCGGTTGATGAGCCGAACGCCGCGCTGGCCTGTAAACATAATGGTGAGCCATTCTAACATCACTCCAAAGCGGTTGCGGAAGCCAATCAAATAGGCTATGTGGATAAATGCCCATATTAACCAGGCGAAAAAACCAGTAAACTCTAGCTTGCCAAGGCGAGCGACCGCTTTTGTTTTTCCAATGGCAGCCATACTTCCTTTATCAAAGTAGGAAAAGGGTTTACGGTGCTCTTTTGAGAGTTGTTTAGAGATAATATTGGCAACATAGCGCCCTTGCTGGACGGCGGCAGGCGCTGTCGCCGGGAGGGGTTGACCCTCTTTTCCAAGGACGTGAGCTGCATCTCCAATGACGAAGACGTTGGGGTGGTTTGGAATGCTTAAATCGGATTTAACAATGACCCTGCCTTGATGGTCTAGGGGGATATTGAGTGTTTTAAGTAGGGCGGAGGCTTTATTTCCAGCAGCCCAAATCACGTTGTGGGATTCTAAAAATAAATCATCTACTTGAACCCCATGTTCCGTCACCTGTGTCACTTTTTTGCCTGTTAAGACATGCACTCCGAGTTTTTCTAAATCGCTTTTTACCCTTTTCGATAAACGCTTAGGATAACTCGGAAGCAAATCGGGAAGGGCTTCGATGAGATAGATTTGTGATTTTTCAGGTTTGATTTTTCTGAAATTTTCAAAAAGAGTATAACGGGCGATTTCTGCAATGGCACCTGCCATTTCAATTCCAGTGGGTCCTCCTCCAATGATAACGAAGTTTAGGAGCTTTTCGGAATGTTCCGTACTATAAAGTCTTTCTGCTTTTTCAAATGAAATGAGAATCTGTTCGCGGATTTTAACGGCGTCGCGAATCGTCTTTAATCCGGGGGCATAGGGCTCCCACGCATCATTTCCAAAGTAGGAGTGGGAAGCTCCCACTGCGAGGATGAGATATTCATATCCGATCCGATCCCCATTGGCGATCGTGAGTTCTTTTTTTTCGACATCGATGAGGGCAACGTCTCCCATAATAACAGTTGTATTTTCCTGATTGCGTAAAATTTCGCGAAGCGGGGTTGCTATTTCGCCAGGAGAGAGAGCTGCAGTTGCAACTTCGTAAAGTAGTGGTTGAAAGAGATGGTGATTGAGTTTATCAATCATCAATACGTCTACAGATGCTTTTTTTAATGATTTTGCAGCTGAGAGTCCGCCAAATCCGCCACCTACAATCACAACTCGGGGGTATGCCATATTAAGACCTCATCATGTTCTGGGAAGAAAGAGCTCTCTCACCTAGGTTGCCATAGCGATGGTAATCGATGCTGATCGCCACCTCTCGCAAGTAGTTGAGAAGCTCAATGCGCCCGTTAGCCAAAGGAGGTGTTTGGCAGATGTAACAAAGCGCCTGTGCCGCCGCTTTAACAATAGGATCTGGCGGTGTTGAAATAAGACGCAATCTCTTGATCTCTTTTGAATGGATCCGATCGAGAAATTGTTCTTGAGCTTCTTCGATCCATTCTATTCCTGGTAGAGATGCCCATTTGAGATTTTTCGATACACAGCTTAACTGTAAGGAAACTCCGCAGGTGAGCGCGGCAGCGCAGACTCTGGCAATGTCAAGGAGAGTGTCTTGGGGCTGTAATCGCAAGACAATCCCTTTTTGAGGGAGGTAACGCAAGAAATTGTCTTGGCCTGCAACACAACTAGGATCGTCGTCTCGTTGGTATTTTTCCCACCAAAATGCGTAACTTGCCACACTACGTTCCCAGAGGATAAGATCGGCTCCTTGAAAGTCGTTGTCGAAGAGGTGAAGAGCTGGGTTTCGAATGGCTGTTTGTGTGGGTAGGGTGGATTGTTGAACGTTCATTAGATGGATTAAGTAGTTTGGACCGCCTGCTTTAGATCCGGGTCCAATGCAACTCTCTTTACATCCTCCAAAGGGTTGGCGACGGACAATGGCTCCTGTGATCCCTCGATTGATATAACAGTTGCCGGCTTCAATTTTCTCTAACCAAATCGCGTGCTCACGTTCATCTAGACTGTGCAATCCAGAGGTTAATCCATAGCGTGTTCCGTTGGCAAAGGTAATCGCCTCATCGAGATTTTCTGCACGCATTACGCCGAGCACAGGACCAAATAGTTCTGTTTGGTGTGAGAAACTTCCCTCTTTTACGCCCCACTTAATTCCGGGACTCCATAAATTGGGGTTATGGGAATCGGGTTTTGGCTGTAGGAGCCAGGACTCTGTTGCGCTTAAGGTTTTTAATCCTTGATCAAGATCCTTTTCGGGAGGGTGAATCAGTGGGCTTACTTTTGTCGATAAGTTCCAGGGGGAGCCGACGACTAAGCTGGCAGCTGCATCGCGCAATTGCTGACGGAAATGGAGGTCATCGTAAACCTCTTTTTCTAGGATAAGTAAACTAGCGGCACTACATTTCTGGCCCGCGTGGCTAAAAGCAGAATGGACAATCTCTTTAATTGCTAGATCGCGATCGGACAGATTGGTCACGATAATCGCGTTTTTTCCACCCGTCTCAGCCATCAAATGCAAATCGGGGCGGACGTTGAGTAGGTGTTTGCCTGTGGCGGTTGAGCCAGTTAAGATGACACTTTTCACGCGGGAATCCGAGATGAGTTTGTTGCCGATGACCGATGAAGAGCCTGTAAGAAATTGCAACATTTCTTTGGAAATTCCAGCTTCCCAGAAGATGTTGACAAGAACCCAAGCGATTAAAATGGTGTCTCGAGAGGGTTTGAAAATGACGCTATTGCCGCCCATCAACGCTGCGATGATTCCTCCTGCAGGGATTGCACACGGAAAATTCCACGGAGAGATTACGACCACTACCCCTTTTGGAGTCCATGTCAGATCGTGATGGGATTCGAGCTCTTCTCGAGATCTGCGGTAGTATTCAGCCATGTCGATCGCTTCTGAAACCTCGACATCCGCTTCGGCAAAGGTTTTTCCTCCGTCAGCCATCATGGAGCCGATTAAATCTCCTCTACGGCGTCGCATGCCTTGGGCCACGCGCGCCATGATCTGGGAGAGCTCTGCAACGGATTTGCGCTGCTTTAGAGCATCGTCGGCTGCTTTTAAGGCTAATTCTACATGATTTTCATCTGCCATTGCATAGTTGTATAATTTTTTATTGAGACAGGAGGGGTCTACGCCTATCCCTTTTTCATCGCATACAATCGCTTGCCCATCGATCACAAGTGGGATTGGAGGATGTTGCTTGTGTGACCATTCTTTTACAATGAAATGCGCCCACTCTCGATTGTGGGGTAGAGAAAAATCGGTGTCTGACTCATTTTCAAAAGCGGAATTGAGTGGAAGATGCTTTGGCTCCTCGAGTCGATTTTGCTGGCGAGAAGATGCGGAGCGAATGGAAGGAATGGATGTGAATGCTTGTTTGAATCGTTCAACCTGTTGATTCCAGGAGGCAGAGCCTTCCTGTAATCCGAACGAGTGTCTCAAAAAATTTTCATCTGCAGTATTTTCATCTAGACGCCGAACCAGATACGCAACAGCATTTTGAAATTCATGCCGTTTGGCAGAGGGGCAATAGAGGAGCATACCACCAGAAAGGGACTGGACAACGCGGCTTAAGTGACCTGCCATCCCTTCCAACATTTCAAAACAGATCTCTTTTTCTAAGCCATGTTGTTTTCTAAGGAGCATGCCAAACGCAATGTCGAATAAGTTATGACTGCCGATGCCTATGTTAACCGCATGCGCATGTTCTTTTTGACACGCAAATAAGAGCATTCTCTTGTAGTTGGCATCCACGTCGACTTTCTGATTATAGGGAGCTGGTTCCCAGCCCCTCAATGCGGCTTCGAGCTTTTCCATAGCAAGATTAGCCCCTTTAACGATGCGGATCTTGATCGGAGCGCCTCCTTGAGCGCAACGCTTCATGGCCCACTTTGTTAAGTCTTTTTGGATCTCATAAGTATCTGGAAGATAAGCCTGTAGGACAATTCCTGCCGAAAAATGGATGAATTCTTCTTCATCTAATATTTTTTTGAAAAGATCGACGGTCAGATGAAGATCTCGGTACTCTTCCATATCGAGATTGACAAATTTCTCCACATGGCTGCCATCTGGACGGGTGTGCTTATGATGCCGAGCCGCTCGATAGAGTTTGCGTAACCTCTCACAAAGAATGTGAACGGTGTTATCCCAAGCGAGTAGATTAAGTTGGCTATAAATTGTAGAGATCTTGATAGACACGTATTCAATTTCTTTTTTAGCAAGATCATCGATATAAAGCTGAAGTCTTTGCAGTGCTTCTTCTTCTCCCAATATGGCTTCACCCAAATGGTTGAGGTTAATTCTGACGCCCTGTCGGTGGCGACGAGTGATGTGCAGCCCTAGCTTATGCCCTTCACCAGGGAGAATCACCTCTTCCGTTTCTTTTCGGAGAACAAAAGCCATCGCAGGAATCATAAACGCGGATAATGGCCGACCTAAAACTGTGAAGATTTTCAACTGCAACCGTTTGAATGGGGAGAGATATTTAGGAATTCCGAATTTATTGATGAGGTAGATCAATTGATCTGCTACTCGAGCAGTATCTTTGGAGCGAAAGCATTGATCGGCCATGTAAGAGGTGAATATTTTTCCATGCGGATCTGCAATCATCCCAGCTAGCTGCTTTTGTCGACTTCTCTCAACTTGTTTCTGCTCTTGATTGCCTTCTTGTAGCATCCAAGAAGCGAGCTGAATCGAGAGGTTCATTAGCTCGTCCAAGGAGCATGTTTTCTTCTTAACTTCCTCCAAACACGATTGTGCTCGAACAGTAAATTCTGATTCTTGTCCCATTGCCTTACCTTACGTAGTTTGTATCAATTTTTCTCTACTTCTTGTTGCCCAAGAAGTGATATAAATGGCTGCAAGACTGCCGAAAAAGCCCGGGATCATCGGGACGATCTCAATGTCCATAAGTATTGGATTTAAGGTCGGCCAAACAGCAGCGATCAACCCGCCAACTGTAATGCCTGCAATTGCTCCGTACTGATTAGCTGTCTTGGAATACAGAGCCACGAGGATGAGAGGACCAAAAGCGCTCCCCAGGCCCGACCAGGCATATTCCACAATTGACATGATGGTTGCACTCTGGCCAGACGCCATGTAAAGAGCTAAACAAGAAAAGAGAATCACACAGACCCTTGCGGCTCTTGACACTTCTTTAGACGAGGCATTTTTATTCCATATCCGTTTGTAAAAATCTTCAGAGAGGACGGTCGCACAGACGATGGTTTGCGCATCCATCGTGGACATGTTCGCTGCAAAAACCCCACAGATAATAAGCGCTGTTAAAAATGGGAAAAAGAGGGTCTTTGTCATTTCGACAAACACCAACTCAGGTTTGGCGAGTCCGTCTGGGAAAAAAGCAACGCCGATAAAACCGACTGCAGCTGCGCTACCGAGTGCTAAAATTTGCCATGCCATTCCTAAGTATTTGGATTTACGCAGCTCTGTTACATCTTTAATCGCCATGAACTTCGTTAAAATATGAGGTTGGCCAAAGTACCCGAGTCCCCATCCTGCGGAAAGGGAAAAGATGGCAAAAAGCGACAGAAAAGAAAAGTCGGGGAAGAGCGCAGAGCCCATCTCTTGGAAGCTACACAAGGAGACTCCAGAAGAAATGCTATCCAGGTGAAAAAAAGCGACGATCGGAACGATCATAATCGCGAGCAAGAGAAACATCCCTTGAGCAAAATCGGTCCATGCCACCGAGACAAATCCTCCTGTAAAGACGTAGCTAATCATGATCACTGTTGCGGAGATGATCCCTACATAATAGTTGATTTCAAACAAAGATTCGAAAAGGCGTCCCGTTGCGACAAGGCATGCAGAAGTGTAATAGGTCATAAAAAAGAGGATCATGATCGCACTGATATTGCGAATAATACCCGTCTTATCTCCAAAGCGGCGCTCAAAAAAAGTAGAGAGGGTATTGCTATCATATTTTTCAGTTGCTGTGCGTAAACGTGGGGCTATGATGTGCCAATTACAGAACATTCCAGCGATCAGGCCGATGCCCACCCAGAGTTTATAAGGTCCTGATACAAAAATGACCATTGGAAATGCCATGAACAACCAGGAACTCATATCGTCTGCATGTGCAGAGATGGCTGTAACCCAAAAATTCAGTTTACGACTTCCTAGAGCGAAATCCGTTTCAGACGTGTTTTTTTTGCGTGCCCATAAACCAATAGCCACGAGTAAAGCAAAGTATAAACCAATTGCTAAAAAATGATCTAACATCTTCATCTCCTTGATTGAGGTTGGATAACTGTAATCTTTTAAAACAATTCCCGTCATCATATATACTCGTTACAGCTGAATCTGAGAATTTTGACAGCTCGGCTTTGCATCAAAATTTTAGTCTTCGCTTAGCGCCTTGCTTGAGCGGC
>CAMAVL010000058.1 GCA_945861735.1 Chlamydia trachomatis | reverse complement strand
AGCTTTCGCGCAGGTCCAAATCCAAGTTTCAGGCCGACTGCAGTATAATATTTAAATGAGGAATATTTTTATGGCAATTGGTGCTTCTGTAGAAAAATTATATATGTGGAAACCCTCTCTTTATGCTGCTGCGACCCAGGTGACATCGACGGGGCAAGATGATAAGGGAAGTTTTGTGAGATTGGCACAAACGATCTTTCATCCGCAAGGTGGAGGACAACCCTTTGATATTGGATTGTTAATTAAGGCCAACGGGGAAGAAGTTTCGGTTATTGGAGTGCAAAAAGAATTAGACCCTTCAGATGCATTACAACAGATTCAAAATACATTTGAAATTAAACATTATGTTCAAACGCCATCTCTTGCAGTAGGTGAGCCTGTGGACATGGAGATCGATGTGCCAAGAAGAAAGTTAAATGCTTCCTTGCATTCAGCCGGGCATTTAATTGCAGCAGTTGTGAATGAGAAATTTCCTAACTTAAAAGCAACTGGGGGACATCATATCCCAGGAGAGTGTCGAGTGGATTTTAAAACATCAGATGCGGACGGCATTGCCAAGTATACAGCATTAATCACTGAATTTTTATCAGGTGCAATTGCTGCAAAAATAGCAGCCGATAAGCCCGTTCACATTTTAAAAAGTGAAGAGGGAGGCCGCTCTATCCAAATAGAGGGATATGAGGGCGTTTCTTGTGGCGGAACACACGTAGAACATTTGGGCCAGATCCCGCCCGTTGAAATTCGGGGTGTTAAGAAAGAAAAAGACACATTAAGGGTCCGCTACACGGTATGAACGGATCTATATACGCGATTTCAGCTTTTTTTGCTTTGCTTGCAGCGATGAGTCCAGGCCCTGATTTTGCTTTGGTGTCTAAAAACAGCCTTTTGTTATCTCGAAGGGCGGGTGTTTATACAGCAATAGGAGTGGCTTTAGGATTAGCCATTCATGTGACTTATGCATTGCTTGGATTTTCTGTGATCATCAAAGAATCGGTTGTGATTTATTCGATCATTAAATATCTAGGCGCTGTTTATTTGGCGTTTTTAGGGACTCAATTATTGCTCTCTTGCAGAAAAAAAAGTGCTGTTTTATGCGGTGTAGAGAATGTTGCTGGCTCTGTAGAGGAAAAGAAACGTTCCTCTACAGGTGCTTGTGCGTCTGGTTTTTTGTGTAATGTGCTCAATCCAAAAGCTACGCTTTTCGTGTTGAGCTTTTTTTCTCAAATTATCGATCAAGGAATGTCTCTCTCAAGTCAGTTGATCGTGGGTCTAGAAATTGTATTGATTACGCTTCTTTGGTTTATCATTCTTGCGATGCTATTTTCTCACCCAAAGTTAAGAGAAAAATTCATCCGATTTCAAAATCCTCTATCGATTGTCATGGGTTTATTCCTTTTAAGTTTCAGTATCAAATTAGCGTTTTTTTAAAAAAACAGGAATATATGAATAAAATTGGTTTGAACCGAATACATCAACAATTTAGTTTGCGTCAATGCGTAAACACCTCAAAAGAAGATCCTATTGATCCCGCAGTTCGAGTTTCTAATATGAAAGAGCTTGCCACAGCAGTTGCTGCGCTAGGAGATCGTGTACTCGGTTTTGAGTTCCCTTCAAATAACGGAAAAGAGGTTGAGATTTCTTGTCTAGTTCAGATTTTAGATGCATGTCCCAATCTTACAAAGATAGATTTTTCCCGCTCTAGCGTAAATGATGCTCAAGTAGAAGAGATTTGCTCGAAACTTAAAACGACGCATGTGGCTGATGTGAGTTTTCAGTATAATAGTTTAATTACAAAAGCGTGTCTAAATCATTTTTCTAATCTTCCCAATATTCGCTTGGTGGATGTGCAAAAATGTCCGCGAATTCGTTCTGAAGAGGCAGTAGCGTTAATGGAAAAAAGACCCGATGTAAAAGTGCTTTCAGAGGGTTTTCTTGGATATGAGTACGCTTAAGCGCTAAGATCATGATTTAAACTAAAACATCAACGAGTTCGTGTTTTGGGTTCTCTCGGATGTTATACTGCTTATCCCACTGGCTCTGAAAGAGGGCCATGGGGCGGCTTTGGATATCCTCGACAAGAACGGAATCTGTCGACTTTGTAAATGTTTTCATATCGCCTAAAATCCAGGCGCTGCACTGGTAGGGAAGAAGGGATAGACTTGTTTCTACGCCGTACTCATCTTTTAGCCGGTACTGCATCACTTCAAATTGAAGCTTTCCAACAGCTGCAAAAATAAGATCGCCTTCCCGTCCGTAGATTTTAAGCATCTGGATGGCGCCTTCATTGATCAGCTGAAGAATCCCTTTATCAAAAGCTTTGCGTTTGCCGACATCTTTGGGATGTAGACGTGCAAAATTTTCAGGTTGAAATTGAGGGAGCGGCTTAAAATTGAATCCACCGGATACGGATAGGGTATCACCAATTGCAAAGAGGGAAGGGTTAATCACTCCGATGATGTCTCCTGGATAGGCGACATCTAATGTGGAGCGCTCTCCCGCAACCATTCCGTGAGGACGCGACAGGCGGATCTCCCGATTGGTGCGATGATTTTTAACGATGAGATCTCTTTGAAAAAGCCCAGAGCAAATGCGGATGAATGCCATGCTATCGCGATGGCGCTTGTCCATGTTGGCCTGGAGTTTAAATACATAGCCACTAAAAGGGGTTTTAATCGGATCAATTTCAGTTTCAAGACCTGAGGGAAGGAGAGCCATGCGCGAGTGAGGACAAGGAGCTAAGTGGATAAACGCATCGAAGAAGGGCTCGACGCCGAAGTTGGTGAGAGCTGAAGCGAAGAATACAGGGGTGACTTTCCCATTTAAAAAATCTTCTTGAGAAAAAGCATTGCCTGCGAGATGGAGAAGATCTAACTCTTGCATGAGTTGGGAGTGGGTTTCAGATCCTAGGCGCTGTTTGGCTTCATCACTGTTTTGTGGATAACGGACAATATCAGCTTTTAAAGCTCCACCATGTGAGATTTTTGTAAAGAAGATGCATTCATTGGTTTGCCGATCGACAACGCCTTGAAATTCTTTCCCTCCGCCAATGGGCCAGTTCATCGCATAGGAGTGAATTTGGAGGACCTCTTCGACTTCATTCATTAAATCAAGCGGATCGCGCCCTGGCATATCCATTTTATTCATAAAGGTCAGAACGGGGATCTTTCTAAAGCGGCAGACATCAAAGAGCTTGCGCGTTTGTTTTTCCACCCCTTTGGAGGCGTCAATGACCATGATGGCGCAGTCGGCAGCGGTGAGGGTGCGGTAGGTGTCTTCAGAAAAGTCTTCGTGGCCAGGGGTGTCTAAAACATTGATAATCGTGTTTTTATAGGTGAATTGCATGGCAGAAGAGGTGATCGAAATTCCCCGTTCTTGCTCCATGGCCATCCAGTCGGAGGTCGCAGCCTTGCGCCCCTTTCTTCCCTTTACCATTCCAGCTGTTTGAAGCATGCCGGAGTATAAGAGAAGTTTTTCGGTCAGCGTTGTCTTTCCCGCATCAGGGTGGCTGATGATGGCAAAGGTGCGTCTTTTAACAATGGCTTCTTCAAGTGAGTCTAGGTCATCCATAGGGATTTATACTGGGGTGGGACAAAAGCGCTTATCCTCGCATTCGTCATAGCGTTTGTTATACCCCATATTTATACTCTATTTTCTCCAATTTTGGAAGCTCTTATTCGGTGTTATGCCCAACTCGGTCAGCAACTTGGAATTTGGACCGCGCCAAAGCCCCGGGGATCGTCGATCTTAAGTCGCCCCATATTGTTAATATGGGGCGACTTAAGATCGATGATCCGCGGGCGCTTTCGCGCAGGTCCAAATCCAAGTTCATGACCGAGTTGGGTATATGCAACTCCCTCTATCTGCAGATGGACGGCCTGTGCGGCATCCCTTTGATGCAATCAGCGACGGCAAGCGCCTTTTTCCCTTCGAGTTGAACCTCTAAGAGCCGTAAAGCCCCCGTTTTGCAGGATACGACCCAGCCCACCTTACCAAAATGAAGAATTTCTCCAGGCTCCCCCTGCTCGGTTAAAACGACTTCAGATCGTTTAATTTTCAAGCGCCTCTCCTCCCCGTTTACAACCACAAGGCACCAGGCTCCAGGCTTTGGAGAAAAAGCACGGATCTGATTATGGATCTCTTGAGCTGCACGGAGCCAATCGATCCGCTCCTCTTGAGGCTCTAGTTTAGGCGCAAAGGAGACCTGGGAGGGATCTTGCGGTGTTGACTTAACAGATCCCTCTTCAAATTGTTGAATGACTTGCAAAATCTGAAACGTCCCTAAAAGACAGAGATTAGGCTCTAAATCACCATAAGTCATCTCACTTAGAACTGAGATAGAGGCCATCGATATAACATCTCCAGCATCCATCTGAGGGGTCATTTTGATGATTGTGATCCCCGTCTCTTCAACACCATCCATGATCGCTCTTTGGATAGGGGCAGCTCCTCGATATTTAGGAAGAAGGCTGGCGTGGATATTCACACATCCAAGCTTTGGGATTTCCAACAAATTCTTTTTAATGATTTCCCCGTAAGCCACAACGACAAAGAGGTCTGCTTCATAAGAGCGCAAGATTTCAGCAAATTCTGGAGTCGATGCTTTTTCAGGTTGGTAGATTGGAATAGCGGATCGGAGCTGAAGAAGAGCCTCTTTAACAGGAGGCGGGGAAAGTTCTAAATTGCGTCCCTTCGGACGATCTGGACGCGTCACAACGGCTACAACTTGGGCTTTTTTCTCAAGAACAGCAGTGAGGACCCTTGCTGCAAAAGAAGAGGTTCCAAAGAAAACAATTCTCAAACGCGCTCCTCCAAGAGCTCTTCGAGTTCATCGAATTCCTCCTCGCGCAAAAGCTGATTAGCCTGACCCTGGAACCCGATTAACCCACGGCGAGAAGCTCTACAAAATTCGATCCAATGCTTCACATGTTCGTTTTGTTCGACAGTCTCTTCAATTTGAGATAAGGCATCTGGAAGACGCAATCCGGAGCGATAGGTGATTCTAAAGGCTTTAGTCAAGGCGCGTCGCTCTTCTAAAGAAAAATTATGCCTCTTTAAACCGATGAGATTCAAGCCTCCTAAT
This sequence comes from Chlamydia trachomatis, assembly GCA_945861735.1. Lineage (GTDB taxonomy): Bacteria > Chlamydiota > Chlamydiia > Chlamydiales > Rhabdochlamydiaceae > CAMAVL01. Next base: position 4,673 of record CAMAVL010000058.1, on the reverse strand, counting down.
TTATAAGGAGAGCCCGCCCCAATTGTATAGGGAGGAATATCATGAGTGATTCGACTAAAGCCTCCTACCATCGCATGACGTCCAATTCGAGAGAACTGATGCACCGGGGTCATTCCACCGATAATGGCAAAATCTCCCACAATGACATGGCCTGCTAACATTGCCCCATTAGCCATGATGACGCGATTGCCGATTTCACAATTATGCGCAATATGGCAATAAGCCATAATAAGGCACTTATTTCCTACGCGAACCACCGCATTTTCTTCACAAGATGAATTAATTGTGACAAATTCACGAATCTCACAATCTTCTCCGATCTCGACAAAGGTTTTTTCGCCTCTAAACTTTAAATCCTGCGTTTTGGTCCCAATACTTGCGGATGGCCAAATTACGGTTCTAGCGCCAATTGTTGTAAATCCATCGATATAGGCATGCGATTTAACAACGACCTGATCTCCTAAAGTAACATTTCCTTTAATCACTGCATACGCTTCAATGGTCACGTCTTTACCGATGCGCGCGCCACTTTCTATTATTGCAGAAGGATGAATCTTTGATTCAGACATAGTGTATCCAATTCTTTAGAATTTTTTAAAGCTGCTCCTTTCGAACAAGAGCAAATGAAATTTCAGCCTCTACAGCAAGCTGCTCATTAACCGTCGCCTTAGCCAGAATTCTGCCCCCCTTATGGCTGAGGTGCACTCCGAATGCATGCAAACAAAGAACATCACCTGGTACTACGGGCTTGCGAAACTTTGCATTATTAATATTCAATAAAACGGCAATTTTTTCATTGTACCCTTTTTGGTGCACTAAAATACCACCCGTTTGGGCTAATGCCTCCAAAATCAACACTCCTGGCATAATAGGAACATCTGGAAAGTGCCCTTGAAAAAATTGTTCATTAACTGTGACATTCTTTTGACCGATGATCACATTTTCTTCGAGATTCAAATAAATGATCCTATCGACCAATAAAAAAGGATAACGATGTGGCAAAATCTTAGCAATCTGCTTCACGTTCAAAATGATAGGTTGAGTTAAAACAGCTTCGCCCATCAGAAATTCTCCATCTTAATGTGATTAAATAACTCTTTAGCAAATGCGTTATTGGAAGAATGCCCCGAACGAACGGCTATGATATGTGCTGCAAAAGAAACGGGAATTAATGAAAGATCTCCAATCAGATCGAGGATCTTATGTCTCACCATCTCATCGGGAAACCGAAGTCCTTCCGGGTTCGCAACAGCATTATCTTTAATAATCACAGCATTATCAAGGCTTCCACCTTTAACGAGCCCTTTCTCTATCATAGAAGCGATTTCTTCATAAACAGAAAAAGTGCGACTCGGCGCTATTTTATCTTTAAAACTCTCCTGATCGACAACAACAGAATAGTATTGAGAGCCTATTCTAGTGCAAAAAGGATAGTGCAGAGTGTAGCTAATGCGGTATTCATGAGAAGGAAGCGCTACAAGATGAATATCTCCTTGTGACCAATAAATGGGAGATTGAATTGTATAGATGGGTCTCATCGTTTCTTGGGGGAAAACACCCGCAGCTTCAATCATGGAGACAAATTGATTAGAACTTCCATCGAAAATAGGCACTTCTGCGCCTGAAATTTCAATGAGTGCATTATCGATTTTATAAACACATAAAGCGGCTACAATGTGCTCGATTGTTTGAACTAAAACGCCATCGACCCCAATGACGGTGCATCTAGGGGTTGCGTGAACCTGCTCCAATTGAGCAAAAAGACGCGGTTTTAAGGGAAGATCAACCCGTTGAAAAACAATTCCCGCACCAATTGGCGCTGGACACATTCGAATAGAAACGCTCTCTCCCGTAAAAAGCCCAATTCCTGATGCACTAACGTCCCGTCCTAAAGTGTTTTGAGTCCTTAAAATGGAGGCATTGACCTCTTTATCAGATGCTAATACCGTGGAAGAAAATGACAACAGCTACCTCGCATTGTGTTTCAGAGCTCAATTTATCGATAAGAAATTACCTCAAACCCAGCTTTTTCATCAAGAGACAATTCCATCTTCTACTCAAAAATCTAAAAGAAAACCCATTTTTTAAGATAATTATTTTTTTAGACCTCTCCTTTTTTTTACACCACAAGAACCAGACCAAAATCAAAAAACACACAGAAATAATTCCAAAATCTCCCCAAATCATATATAATGTAGCATGGGTCTCCACATTAAAAGAACAATCGAGAACCCCTCTTTTCCACTCAACCTCTTGAGGATTGCCCCCAAATTGAAAAAGTGACCGCCCACAACTATCAACGACCGCCGTGACCCCTGTATTACAAGAGCGTATAAGTGGTAGCCCATTTTCTACAGCCCGGACACGCCCATGATGAAAATGTTGTTGAGGAAGCCTAGAAAACGGGTAGTAATTATCATTTGTCACATTAATGAATAGCTGAGCCCCCTTTAATCGCCCCTCTCGCATCAAATGAGCAAAAGTCTCCTCATAACAAATAGAAACACTAAAAGGGATTTTTTTTCCAAAAACTTTTGCCCCTTTTCCTTGAGAAAAAAATTCTGAAATCCCATAACTTTTTGTCAAAGGCCTTAAAAGTTCAAAAGGAAGGTACTCCGCAAGCGGGAGCAGTACTTGCTTATCATAGCGCCCGACACTCTCTTGAAAAGGAGAAAAATAAAAAGCGGCATTATAACTTTTTTTAAACCCAGTCTCCGTGTGATCTAGACCAATAACAACTTCTGCATTGTACCAATTCGCAAGCAGCTGCCCTAAAAAAGAATTCGAAACGCACCAGACAGATTGCCCCCTAAACCACCCCTTTTGCGCAAATGGAGGCTGTAGCGGAGGGAGAATCTTTAGAACCTCTTCTCCAAAAATACTTTTCAGACAACCCACCATCTCATTATACGGATAGACAAACAATTGAGCCTGCAGCGGAATGGCAGCTTCTGGCAAAACAATCAAATCCCAGCCTCTTCTCTTTTTTTGTTCTAGATAAAAGAAAATATTTCTCCACTGCTGATCTGGCGAAATAAACTCAGCTATCCGGCCTGGTAAGGGGACTTTTTCCGAAGGAAGGAGCGCCGTTTGAACTAAAGCTACAGATAACCTCCCTTGAGAAGAGGGCTTAAAATCATGAAAAGCCAAATGACAAATCCCAAAGAGATAGGGACAAGCCGCAAGGACTACCCCCAACACTCCCATTGGAATGTGTCGAGCCAACAACGCTTTTAAAAAAACAAGATTCACCAAGATGACCCAAAATGAAAGGCCATAAATCCCCGCAACCGAGGCCATCTGAAGAGAACTTGTATAGGCTGTTAAGGAAAGACCTATCGGGTTCCAAGAAAACCCACAAAGAATGAATAAGCGAGACCACTCCATTAGAGTCCAAAAAGCGGCTAGCACCGCTATCCTTTTGAACCTAAAAACGACAGTTCGAGATGAAAAAGAAATGCAAGGCTTTGAACCAGAAGCTTTTTCGTTAGGGAGCGCACATTCCCTAACGGTGAAGGGCCCCACTATCGAAAGAGCTTCTGGTTCAAAAGATTGCGTTAATTTGCCGTCTCCAACTGCCGTTTCTAGGTTGCAAGAGAGGAGGGAAAAAGCAGGAACAAATGCGGTGAGCAGACCAAACTGAATCCCAAGCCAAAGACTTAAAGACCCATAGACAAAAAGAATGTAATATCCTTGAAAATCAATTGAGCTCATCCATGAAAGTTGAATGAGTTGAGCCGTTGCAAACCACACGATAGAGAGCGCTATCCTATGCCACCGACTATAACTGACTACACACACCCAAAACAGGGCATATCCAATAGATGCAGAAAGGGGCGAAAGCCAACTCACCCAAGCCGGCTGCCCAAAAGCCACAATGAACCAGCTTAATAGGATACCAAGAAAATACATACCTTCCAGATTTCAAAAAAAAACCCAAACTATGGAGGGAGTTTTGCAATTCCCTCTATGATTTGGGAGACTCCTTCTTATCTGGACATGATGCAATACCGCGCCCTTTTCCAAAAGCTAAAACGACGAGCAACCCGCCTAAAATGCTTAAATTCTTCAAAAACATCACCGTTTCTAAACCACGAGCTGGTTCTTGTAAAAACCAAAAATGATGCATGAGAAGTGTTGTTGGGATCAAAAACACAATGAGCAAAAACGCCCCAAAGCGCACTTGCAGCCCCAATAACAAACACAATCCACCCACTAACTCACAAAAGACAGCCGCTATTAACAAAGCAGGGACCATTGGGGTTACAAGCTCAATCAGCTGTTGCAGCCAAGAGATTCCAAGCCCATAGGTCGATAGGTTTGTTAAATGCTCAAGAACTAGCTGCTCTGAGCCCTGCCAATTCACTATCTTAGAAACCGCCGAGGCAATAAAAATCAAACTCAAGCAAAATCGCCCCAAGAACGCAATAAAATTTTTCAACATAATTTTAACCTCAAGCTAAGGAGGGAGTTGCATAACTAAAGCTTTGGAGCCTAAATTTGATGATTTTAACGTCGATTCATTTTTTCGCAAATTGACATATCCTATTGGACATAGGCGATTTGCGAAAAATTCGAATCCGACGTTAAAAGCGCGAATTTGGGTTTCAAATGGAGTTTTGAAATTCCCTCACTACTCCTCTATTTTTAGAAATCGATTCGAGCCATTAAGG
>CAMAVL010000057.1 GCA_945861735.1 Chlamydia trachomatis | reverse complement strand
AACTTGGATTTGGACCTGCGCGAAAGCTCCCGCGGATCATCGATCTTAAGTCGCCCCATATTAACAATATGGGGCGACTTAAGATCGACGATCCCCGGGGCTTTGGCGCGGTCCAAATTCCAAGTTGCTGACCGAGTTGGGTATAACTCGATCAACTTCTGTGTCATTAATTTCTCCCTTTTGGTAGACTCTTAAGTAACATTCATTCTTATAAGGTTTTTCTCCATGGATAAACGCTCGCTCATTTTTGTAATCGGTTTGACTATTGCTCTATTTTTTGTGAACCAATGGTTCTCAAAGGATAATAAGCCAACAACCCAAGCTCCTGTGACTAAAACATTCGAAGTACAGCCAGCAGCGCCTTCAAGCTCATTACAAAATCAAAAAAGCGTAAAAGAGCAGTATTTTGTTCTTGAAAACGAACATCAGCAACTCGTTTTCTCAAATGTTGGCGGAGCACTCGCTGAAATCAACCTGCCACTCAATGACAAATCTCATCCATCAAGCCCTGTGCGTGCGATTGAATTTGACCGAACGATGGCAAAAGAATTTCCCTTTAACGACCATTTCCCAGCTTTCCCCTACCAAATCGTTAAAGATGCTTCCGTTCAAAATGTTGCTGAGGGAACTCTTGGTGGTTATTATCCTCTTTTGCGTCGCAGCATTAAAGGGCAAAACGACTCGGTTATCTACAATACACCGAGCCGCTTATATGCCTTAAATATCGTTGCAGATGATGGCAGTTTGGATGGACAGACTTATCAGGTTTCTAGACTCGAAAAAGACTTAATTGAATTTGAACTTGTCCAACCTCAACGACGCATCGTCAAAACCTTTTCTTTTGCTAAAGATCCTCAAAAAGCGCCCTATTGCATCGATATGACTGTTCGGATGGAAGGTGACGTGCGCAATCTCTGGATCACATCTGGCGTTCCAGAAGTGGAACTGATTTCCGGAAGCTCAACGCCCCTTCTCAAGTACCGTCCGACCAACATCAATAATAAAAAAATTCAAGTAGAGCACCTCTCCCTTCCTAAAGAATCGACTCTATTTAATTCTTTTTATGTCGATTGGGTCTGTAATTCTAACGGATTCCTCGGCCTTATTGTCGATCCAATCACAGAAACAGGACCTGGGTTTCGCACAAGCATGATTTCAGGAATCCTCGACCCTACGAGAATTACCCAAATTGATTCCCACTACCAACTCTATCCAGCGGACAAATACCCAGGTTATGAGATCCAAATCCCCCTCCTTGCAAAACCAACTCAATTTCGGATCTATGCAGGCCCATTTGAAGATGACATCTTAGCAATGGTTGATGCAACCTATACAGACCCCTTAACAGGCTACAATCCAGGCTATACTGCAGCACTGAACTTCCAGGGTTGGTTTACATTCATCTCCGAGCCTTTTGCGAAGTTCCTCTTCATCTTGATGAAATTTTTCTATCAAATTACCTCCTCTTGGGGAATTTCGATCATCTTGCTAACGATTGCACTTAGAATTATGCTCTATCCGCTTAATGCTTGGTCGATTAAATCGACTTTAAAGATGAAAGAAGTGGCTCCAAATGTAGCAATCATCCAAGAGAAATACAAAAAAGATCCAAAACGTGCTCAAATGGAAGTGATGAATCTGTATAGAGAAAAAGGGGTAAATCCTCTCACAGGTTGCTTCCCTCTTTTAATTCAACTTCCCTTCTTGATTGGAATGTTCGACTTGCTGAAATCTGTATTTGAATTACGCGGCGTGAGTTTCATTCCAGGATGGATCGACAACCTCACCTCACCTGATGTCTTGTTTGGCTGGAACTATCCTGTCCTCTTCTTTGGAACCGACTTTCACCTCCTTCCCTTCCTATTAGGCGGCGTCATGTGGGTACAACAGCGCATCAGTGCCCAAGGCCCTAAAGATCCTAAAATGATGACCGATCAGCAAAAACAACAAAAGATGATGGGCAATGTCATGACTATCGTCTTTACTGTCATGTTCTATCATTTCCCATCTGGTCTAAATATCTACTGGCTATCCTCAATGGCTCTTGGAATCTTACAACAGTGGGGAACAAATCGCAAAATGGTAAATGCTTCAAAAGAGTTAACAATTAGAAACTAGTACGCTGAGTCAACGACGTAAAGGTCTTATGCAAGCTTGGCAAGCGTTTTTAAATTCTCAAGAAAAGAAGCTAGGCAAGGACGTTGTCGATAAGTGGCTGCGTCCTTTAAAAATTGCCCACTTCGACTCTGCCAACCTGTACTTAGAAGTCGAAGATTCTTTTCAGATGCTCTGGTTCGAAGAGCACATCCGCCCCGATATTAAAATCGGGCTTTTTAATAACAATCACCGTCCCATCAAAGTCCATTTAACGGTCACGGGAAACCCTCTTACCTCAACTAAAAAAGAAAAAAAAGAAACCCTACCAGCCGCTATCCCACCTCTTGTTTTAACACCCGATTCAATCGATTCAAAATTCGATCTTGCTCATTTTATTCCAGGGGCTGCAAATGAAATCTTCTTTCGATTTTTATGTGAGCTAGCAAGTTTTGATCCAATTGAAAAAACACTTAAGAATCCTTCCATTACCAAAGGCACCTGCAATCCAATCTACATCTATGGAGGCGCTGCCAGTGGAAAAACCCATCTACTCCATGCACTGACCACCCTCTTCAAAAAACAGGGGCTTTTAGCGCTCTACGTCCGCGCAGATACATTCACCGAACATGTCGTGAGTGCCATCCGCAATTCTCAAATGCAAACATTTCGTAAAAGCTACCGAACGGCAGATGTCTTACTCGTTGATGATATCCACCTCTTAGCGCGAAGAGCTGCGACTCAAGAAGAATTCTTCCATACCTTCAATACGCTTCATACAGACGGAAAGCAGATTATTATCACAGCGAACTGCGCGCCATCCCTCCTCCAAGAGATCGAGCCCCGTCTGATCAGCCGCTTTGAGTGGGGAATTGCATTCCATTTAGAGCGACTCTCTGAAGCAGAGCTCCTCCAAGTTCTAAAAAATCGCTGCGAAACCCTGGAACTCTCCGTTACAGACGATGTCCTCCCCTTTCTTGTAGAGACTTTTCCGCCCCACTCTAAATCACTCCATCGCGCACTAGACACCCTCATTTTACGCACCCACCTCGAAAAAGCAGACAATACACTTCCCCTAGATCTCAAAACCACCAAGTCCTACTTAAAAAATCTAATCGAAGCAGAGCGTGCAGGAGCTCTCACTCCAGAGAAAATCATTTCCATCGTATCCACATTTCATGGAATGTGTTCAGAAGATATCTTAGGTAAATCTCATACACAAGAGTGCGTACTGCCTCGGCATGTTGCCATCTATCTCTGTCGCAAAGAGCTTAAACTCCCCTTCACGCAGATCGGCAGAATTTTCTTACGAGACCATTCGACAATCATGACAAGCGTTAAGATCATCGAAACCAAGTTAGAAGACAAAGAATTTTTCCAAACCCTTCAGAAGATCCAGCAACAGATTGAGTTAGCTGCGGTATAATTTAGGACGATAAAAAATAAATAGAAAATTCTTGTTTTATAAAATTACAATCTCCTTATAATCACGAAAATAGTCACCTACAACCTGGAGAATGTTATGGTTAACCGTCCCAATAAAATAGACAAAACTGCTCAATCGGCCTCTCAGGCCATACCTAGCAAAGCCGCCAAAGGGCCTATGCAAGCAACTGCCGCAAGAATTAAAAGCCTTGGAGCTACTAGCATTTTAAACATGGGCGGGAGTCTAAAGCCAGCAAAGGCTTATAAAGAACGATCCATTAAACCCGCATCGTCTCCTGATAAAATTGCTAACATCAAAAATCTGCTGAATTTCAAGAAAAAATAAAAATTTAGAGGCCTTAGGGGTCGTAAAGAAATAGACCTCTTTCAAAATTCGCTTTGCTCGAAAAAATCGATAATTTTTGAGCAGGTCCAAAATCATCTTTTGAGAGCCATGTGCTTGCACATGGCCGAAAAAGATGGTTTTAGAAATAGACCTCTTGCGTAACCTGCTTTGTTTGGAAAAGTCGAAGATTTTTTTGCCATTTAAAATCCTATCGATTAAGGAAATAACTTTTACAGTTCTATAAGGAAAAATCGATTCATCTATTGAGAATTTCCCCTGCAGGGGTAGAAAAAAAACCTGCTGTTTGGCCTCCTATGCTTTAAAAAACTTCCATGATTTTAAAATTCTGACATTCACAACGAGCTTCAGGAAGTCTCCAACGAGAAATGGGAGAACGCCTAAAGTGAGCGCTGAGGAAAATCCGACAAAGGAAGAGAGCCAAGCAGCTCCAAACAAGTAGATGCTCATATTTCCAACTGCCATAGCGGCAAAAGCGCTACCAGTTGAGTGCTTTCTCTTTCGCTCAAAAAACAAGCCTGTCACAAATGCCGCTGCAACATAGCCTAATAAATAACCGCCTCTCGGTCCAAAAAAGCACAAAAGTCCACCTGTTGCTCCTGCAAAGACAGGCAGACCCATCGCTCCTTGTAAAAGATAGGCCAGAACGGCTAAAGAGCCTCTTTTGCTACCGAGAAGGGCTCCGACTAAAAGAACGATGTGCGGTTGTAATGCGAGAGGAATCGGGGTAAATGGAAGTGGAATAGACAACGGAGCAAAGAGAGCAATTAAAATGCTAGCGCCCACTACTTTTGCGATCTCTTGGACCCAAGATGTCTCTTCTCTCTGCTGCGTTAATGCATATGTTGTCATTCAAGGACTCCTTGTTAATGTGTGTTTTTTAGAATTTTTTCCCAATCGGCGCAAGGGGAAACAAATTCGGGTTCTACATGGGTTGCCCATCCAGGAATTGAAGAGATCAACATCTCCCCCATTTCTGCTAACCGACAAAACTTATCATGGTCTGCTGTAATCTTTCTCTCCAGAGAACATGCACGGTGTACATCCAAGCTTTTCAGTAATGTTTTAAATTGCATTGCATAGGTATTGGTCGTTGAAGGGGTTTGTCTCCAGTGGCATGTGTCTGTATGGAAAAGTTGCGATTTCAAATCTTGATAAGAGGGCAAAAAATATTTATCGCGATGATCAAAGAGTGTGACATAGCTAGCTTGTGGTATTGTAAACCCCTCTTGAAGCACCTTTACCCAATTCGGTTTATGCACATAATCATCTTCGAGGAAATAAATGATCGTCTCTGGAAAATACTTTTGCGCAGAAACATAATCGAGCATATTGAGAAAAGAAGCAGCTTCTGTTCCAGCGCTCATTTCAATTACGGGATAGCGCTTTTCGTTTTTTAAAAAGTGCTCTTGATCTGTTGGATAAAATGTATCTAGAAAAAAAGTGATGTTAACAGAGTCGTTAAAACTCGTTTGGATCAGGTTCTGAAAGCATTTTTCTTTGCTAAATGTTTTGAAACGCTCTTTATGAGCGCTTGCCTTCGAATAATGGCAGTGTCTTACAAAAATTTCGATCGGAGGTTGTTTAGGTTTGAATAAATTACAAATCCGATCGATCATTTTTCTTGGAACCTCTCTAGGAAATGGATGACTTTTTGACAGATCGCTTTTGCTTCCTTGAAAGTGAGCTGACCAGCTGCTGAAGAGAGCGGCAGCCACTTGGCATCTCGAATTTCCGCTTCTTGGAGCTTTAACTCTCCTGATACCATTGCTATAAAATAATTCACAACCTTTAACACACGCTCTTGACTCTTGTAGAAATAATAGTGCTCGATGATGGGTTGATCGGAGAGAAACTCGGTAATATCAAGACCTGTCTCTTCCTTGAGCTCTCGAGTGGCAGCTTGCATGGATAGCTCCTCCCCATCCGCTCTTCCTTTAGGAAAGCCCCAGTGGGATCCTTGTTTATGCAAAATCAATAAAACCTGCCAGTCCCCGTCTTCCCATTTTAATGGAATCACTCCATGAGATTCAATTGTCATCATGGGCGGTACGCAGAAAAGAGAAGTGATGAGTTGTGACCGCCAAAACCGAAGGAGTTGGTTAAAGCGACATTGACCTTATGCGCTTTCGCAACGTTTGGCACGACGTCTAAACCTGCAAGCTCTTCTTCTGGCTCATCGTGATTGATTGTCGGATGGAGCATGCCCGTTTCAATGGCTTTAATGGTCGCAATGGCCTCAATTCCGCCAGCTGCTCCCAAGCAATGGCCGATCATCGATTTTGTGCCATTCATCTTAATTTGGGAAATATGGGACCCAAAGAGATCTTTAATGGCTCTAATCTCACATAAATCGCCAACAGGTGTCGATGTCGCATGCGCGTTAATGTAATTAATGTCTTCTTTTTTGATGCCCGCTTGTTTAATGGCATTTTCGATGCAAATTTTAACACCGACTCCATCCTCTCTTGGATCTGTGATATGGTAGGCATCACAAGAAATCCCGCCACCTAAGTATTCTGCATAAATTGGAGCGCCTCGCGCAAGAGCATGCTCTAGGCTTTCGAGCATAAGAACTCCAGAGCCCTCTCCCATCACAAAACCATCTCGTTTTTTATCCCAGGGTCTAGAGGCTTTTGTGGGATCCTCGTTGCGCTCAGATAATGCTTTAACAGCTACGAATCCAGCTAAGCCAATCGGAGTAATCGCAGCTTCTGAGCCGCCGCATAACATTAAATCCGCATCCCCATTTTCGATGTGTTTCGCTGCTGTATGAATGCAATAATTTGATGTCGCGCACGCTGTAGAAATGGAGTAGTTAGGGCCCATGAAGCCCAAATCCATCGCGAGAAGAGCGCCTCCCATATTCGTAATGATATAAGGGACAAAAAACGGTGTGAGTCTTTTGTAGCCTTTAGTAATGACTGTTTCACAGCCATTATAAAAGACATTCATCCCGCCCATTCCAGATCCAATTAAAATGCCACAGCGAGTCTTATCGAGCTTGTCGAGATCTTCTTTTGACAGAAGATTTCCCTTTTCTAGGGCTTTTTTACCTGCAACGATAGAATAGGCAATGAATGGATCGACTCTACGTGCTTGCTTCTTATCGAGGTATTCGCCTGCATCAAAATTGCGAATCTCTCCAGCAAACCGCGTTGGGTATTCGGAACACGGAAAGGCTTCGATAGGAACAATCCCGCTTTTGCCAGCCAGGAGCTGATCGTAAAACACATCGACATCGTCCCCAAAACAGGAGACGACTCCCATCCCCGTTACAACAATCCGTTTTTTTTTCATATATCACCTGATTTTTAGTAAAGAGGGTACAAAAACAGGGATTAAATGCGCAACCCTGAAAAGAGCCTTTTATGGGGGCAGCGTCTATTGACAGAGCGTATTGCACCTCAATAAAAAAACACAATTGCCTTACAATAAGATAATTACGAATTAATAGGACAACTTTATAAGTCGACTTGTAAAATTGTCCGTAATGGGCTATGCGGCTACAAAGATGGATTATCCTAGAAACGACAGTTCGAGATGGCAAAGTGATGCAAGATTTTGAATTAGAATCGCTTAGGAGCTAAGGACGCACATTCCCAATGGGTGAAGGGGACCTTAGCTCCTAAGCGATTCTAGTTCAAAATCTTGCATCACTTTGCCGTCTCGAACTGTCGTTTCTAGGATTATGTTCAAACGCACTCTAGAGACTAAGCTACTCGCTCTAATGTGACTTTGTCAAGCTACTTAAGTGGTGTGATTTAGCCGAAATAGAGGCGGGATCCGGCACGGTTATTTACGCCGGAGAAGAAAAACAAACAAGAGGCCAAGGAAATTTTAGGAACTATAGCGGGAGACGATACGATCTTCGTCGCGCCTAAATCCATTAAAAATGTTTCAAAGCTCCTTCTCGAAGTTAAAAACCTTCGATTTTAACAAGCAAATGAGGTTATGCAAGATGTCTAATTAAGGGATCGTAAAGAAATAAATGCTACACTTCTCAATGAGAAAACCCGTTCAGATCTTGAGGATTTTTCCGTAGCAGAGGGTTTTTCTCCCCTCTGCAAGGAAAAATCGTCGAAAGATGAATGGGATTTTCCCTTGAGAAGGGTAGCATTTATTTTTTTACGATCCCTAAATTGCCAATTTCTTTCTTTTATACAAATAAAAAAGGAAAATCGGGCTGATCGTCAAAACGTTTCCAATGCAGATCATATACAGATATCTAGACGTGCTTCCCACAATAATATCTTCTGGCGGGAAAAAGCTGATGATAATTGTGATGGTACAGCCAAAAAGTCCAAGCAAGCAGGTGGTCCACATTCCCCACTGTTTTCCTGGAATTTTAAAGGATTGCTTCCGATCGACATGTTTGTAATGAAGTCGGATACCTGCGCAAAACATTAAAATGTACATAATCATGTAGAGCTCTGTGCTCAATGCCGTGAGAAACCAATAAAATGCATTGACGGATGGCACAAGCAGGAAAACAAGACAGAATAGAGTGACCAAAATCGCTTGCGCAAGAAGGATATTAGAAGCAACGCCGGCTTTATTTTTTCGTGTAAAAAAAGGAGGAAGAAACCCAAACTCTGCAGCGTGAAGCAATCCTTTAGCAGGCGAAATCAACCAATTAATCATCGTCCCGATAGAGCCTACAACGATTAACACTGTTAAAATCGGGGTAAGCGCTCCCAGATTAAACACCTCAAAGAAGTTACTAAAAACCTGCATGATCCCTGAGACTAAACTAATTGTGTCATGTGGCAATACAAATGCAATGGCAAGAGCTCCTAAAAGCATTGAGAGAAAGATGAATGAGCTCGCTAGAAAAATGGCTTTGGGGAAATTTCTTTGTGGATCCCGAATGTCATTGACATGGACTCCTGAGAGTTCCATTCCTAAAAAAGAAGCCATAATTGCAATCAATGAAATCCAGCTCGTTGTTTGACTCAAAGGGGGAATGAGATCAGCAGTACTCAAATCAACTTGAAGAGGCTGACCGCTAAAGAACCAGATCACCCCAAGAATAATTAAAAACAGCATTGGCAGAATCGTCCCAATCATCGCACAGATATTGTTGAGCAATGCTGAAATATGAATCCCCTTTAAATTGATCAACGTCAGCGCCCAGAAAACAGTTAAGATACAAGAAATGAGATATGTTTTGTTCTGCGCTAGCTCAGGGTTGACTAAATAGGATAAGGTTCCCGCAATAAATAAGAGCATTGTGGGATACCAAACCATTGTATTTATCCACTGAAGCCAGATCGCCGCCATCGCCCATTTTTCTCCAAAGGCATGATGAATCCAGTGAAAGACGCCCCCCTTTTTTGGGAATGCCGCGGAAAGCTCTGCAGCAACGAGAGACGTTGGAATTAAAAAAACAATTGCCGAAAATGAAAAGAAAAACAGAAGAGAACTTCCAAATAGCGCAGCTGCTGGCAAATTTCTTATATTATCAATTGCTGCAACAATAAGAATAACAAGAGAGATCAGGGGAATTTTTTTCTTCATAGAAAAGAGCCTTTAATGAATAAATATTCACACTTTCCTGAAAAATAATTCACTTTTGCTTTCCAGTCAAAGAAAATGAGGAGGAGTCCTTAAGGACTGGAGGGGGTTGCATAACTTATACCCAACTCGGTCATGAACTTGGATTTGGACCGCGCCAAAGCCCCGAGGATCGCCGATCATAAGTCGCCCTATATTGTTAATATTTTGCGACTTATGATCGACGATCCGCGGGAGCTTTCGCGCAGGTCCAAATCCAAGTTTCAGGCCGACTGCAGTATAATGATTTTAACGTCGGTTCGGTTTTTCGCAAATTGACATATCCTATTGGACATAGGCGATTTGCGAAAAATTCGAATCCGACGTTAAAAGCGCGAATTTGGGTTTCAAATGGAGTTTTGAAATTCCCTCACTACTCCTCTATTTTTAGAAATCGATTCGAGCCATTAAGG
>CAMAVL010000056.1 GCA_945861735.1 Chlamydia trachomatis | reverse complement strand
TGATGCACCAATAATAGACATCTTGCATAACCTCTTTTCCATGTCCGTGTGCGTGCCATTGCCCGTGCCCGATTAGTATTTTTTCTGAGCCATTTTAACCAACATGGATACTATACGAATCAATAATTCTCCTTTTGTATAAAGAATTTATCCGGGCAAGGGCACGGAGAAGAGGTTATGCAAGAAGTTTAATTAAACAACTTATACGTTTTAAAAAAGAAACTTATAATAAACTCAAATTCCAAAACGTTTTTTTGACAAAAAATCGCTTATTACTTATTTTATTTGTTTATTTCATTGATTAACCGCAGTTCTGAGAATTTATCATGCCCTTCATTTCAAAAAGATTCTACCTCATTTTGTGTGCCACAACGCATTTATTTTGCATAACAGCCCCCACTAATGCATCAATTTTAGGCACTATTTACGATCTAGAATGGGAGGCTGAAGAGGCCCTAAAGCAGGAGTTGGTCAGCTTGCCCGAAGCCCTCGAAAACATTCCCTATGGAGAAGATATCGGTGTTGTTACAGGCGTCAAAACAATTTCTCTTCAAGGGATTACAGCTCCCTATAACGCATCCATTATCGAAGGAACCGATGGTGAGTATCTTTTGTTTTTTCGCCAGGATATTCCCATAAGACCTCCTGCGCCAGGCCCCTTTTACACCTATGTGGGCGTTGTCAAGCTCGACTCCGCTTTTGAACAAAAAGAAGAAGCATGTGTTGTTGAAACGGGCAGTACTTTTTCTGAAGATCCTCGGGTGACAAAAGTCGGAAATGAGTACTACCTCTCCTTTAACGACTTGGTGCTAATCGAAAAATATTACTGCCGAATTATCCGAGTTGGGCGATGGAATCCAAATACCTTTCAAATGGATTTCATCACAGACTTGGATCAAGAATTCAAACCTGTTGAGAAAAATTGGATGCCCTTTGAATCGCATATCAATGGAAGGCCAACGCTCCATTTCGTCTATAGCATGACGCCTCATAAAATCTTTCATCTGCCAGATCCTGAAATGAACTTTATGCACTCGCTTGGCTACTCCAGATCTAAAACAACCCCACGCTTGCCCTGGCTTAGCAAATGGGGAGAGCCCCGGGGAGGAACACCTGCAAAAATTGTCGATGGAGAATACCTCGCCTTCTTTCATAGTTCTTTTAAAGATAAAAAAAAGGTCTGGTATGTGATGGGAGCGTATACATTTGAAACACAACATCCTTTTAGAATTACATCCATTTCGCGCTTCCCTATTATTTTTAAGGAAATTTATACGGCCCCTCATATTCATACAGCTAATCCCAACGTCAATAACATATTCCCATCAGGATATGTCGTAGAAAAAAAAGACGGAAAAACCCTTTTACATGTTTCCTGTGGAGACAATGACGCTGCTGTTAAAATCATTACAATTGATAAAAAAGCACTTGAAAAAACCATGACAAAAATTAATCACTCCGAAACCCCTCAACTCCAAAAAATCCAATGAACTCTATTTCAAAATTCAAGTCATTAACACTAATCGCAGGTTTAAGCGTTCTTGCTAATCTAGCAGCTGTTGATATTCCAGATTACGATGGGCTTCCCGACTTCTCTCATCCAGAAACTGTAACAGACCAAACCTTTATCTTAACTGCGCAGCATTCTGGCAGCCATCTATTGCTGTCCACCATCCAACTGCTCACAAATCGATGCGTCCGACACCCCTTTACTCTGGAACAATTTTATAAATCCCCAAGTCCTCTTTATTTTGTTCCAGTTGATTACGACTATTCTAAACCCACTTTATTTTTTACCCACGGTTGCCCTGACGTAGACAGGCTCGATTCGAAAAAAAATAAGCTGATCATTACCTTAAGAGACTATAAGGAAAACATCTGCCGACTCCTTGTTCAAGAGCTCTTTCCTGAACCTCAATTTAAAACAATTGCAGAAGAGGCTCTGCAATCGCTTGATTTAGGAGCTCTTCTAAAACAAGAAATCACCTCACTTAGACCCATCGCCAATGCCTATTTCGAGCGGCTGAAAATTTTTGATCGATGGGAACCTGAAAATCGCTATTTAGCATCCTATGAGGACATGCTCACCGATGGGAAACGCGTTTTTTATGAGGTCATGAAAGTTTTAAATGAACGGAATGAAGCCTTCGATCTCTTTTTTGAAAATGAATTTGAAAATCATCGCAAATATCTGCTTCATTTCTATCGTAGAAGTGGCCGCAATTGTATGACGCAAGGAGAGGATCTTCACTTCTTTGCTAAAAGAATCCCCTTTGAAGTTTTGCAAGAGATCGATCTATTCGTAAAAAATCGATATCCAACCCTTTGGAAAAAATATTTGCACCTCTATGAATCAACACCTCTTTATTCCATGGAAAAATAAATATGCGACCGCTCCTGTTTTTAATTCTTTTTCTCTTGTCGCTGCATTCCCATGCATCGAGCCCTTTTTCTATCCCCTTCAAATCCACAGATCCCCTTACCAAAGAAGACTATATTAAAGTCCAAAATCAATTGAGAGAAATTGACATCCGCCCTCTTTTAGAAACTCTCCATCCACAGAACAGCAATTACGCCCTCTTTGAAGATTTTTTAGGTCGCTGTAGCCGGGGTATTAGACAAATGTTAATTAATGTAGATAAAAAGCTTCTCCCCGTCCACCGTTTAATAAAAATTGGAAAGGGAAGTGAGATGTGTATTGTTTCTTGCGTTCCCTATCAAGCGCATTATCCTGAACTTGTTAAAACGATTCCCGAAGCATTGGAAGCCTCTGGCTTCAATGGCTATTTTTTATACCAAATAGGAGGGTTTCCCAATCCAACGGGAATTGAAATTCAATATGCTGGCGTTCCTTATTCCTTTAAAATTTTCATGATGCTCGAAGCTGGAAAGCTTGGCTTTGATAAAGTCTTATGGATAGATTCCGCTGCTATTCCCCTAAATAATCCTACACCTCTCTTTGATTGGATCGAAAAAAATGGAGCTCTCATTTGCCAAATGAAAGCAAATCCCAGCCTTAAAAAATACATTCTACCATCCACTCGAGAGGAATTAAAACAGCTTACAGGAACAGACGTCATAGAAGCCCCTTACGTCTGCACGATCCTTTTTGGATTAAACATTCGCTCAAAGGAATCTGCTAAACTCATTGAATCCTATTATGAATACGTCGCTCTTGGAACTCCTTTCCTCTCTTGTTTCCCTGAAGAATTCGTTCTAACAGCGATTCTGAATCAATCCGATTATAAAGGATGGAAACCCCACCCCTTTACAAAATTACTTAAAGGAGCTGAAAAAAACACAGCTTCATTAGACGGCGATGAAGAAGCTAAAAAAACCGGCTATTTTTTCTACCACAGAAATTTGCGATAAGATTCGACAAAAAAAAGACAACAATTTACATTTGCCATCCTAAGTGAATGAATCACTTAAGACATAAGGAAAAATCAAATGAAAAAATATACAATGACCGTTTTAGCTCTCGTTACAATGTTTGCGGGCGCATCACTTACTGCTGAAGAAACAGAAAAAAAAGACACACAAGAAGTTGTTGTTGCTGAAACAACAGAAGATGCTGAGTCTGCATCTGAAAGCAATTAAGTTAAGGGGTCTAATAAAGACGGCTGTCTTAAGAGGTTCTTGGCAGCCGTTTTCTAATCATCACAAACAAAGTGATAAATCCAAATAGATTCAGAGTCGTCATCAAGCCAAAAAAGAGGAGCGTCTTGTTACTCTTCTTGGATAAAAGCATGAGTCTTTGACGCACCATCTTCTCAAAAGCACTCTCCGTTTCATGCCATGTCCCAGCATATTGATGCCGCGCAAAAATGGCTAGCTGGTCATCTGGCGCATCAAAATAGTAGGCGGGAAACACCATATCTCGATTTCCTTCTTGGTTTCCGACTTGCTTAATCGATTCCCCAAACAATAGAAAGGTTCGGTGCAAAACACGGTTAAGGGTAGCATCTCTATCAGCTCCTGGATAGGCAGCGCCAATTTCATCCCACTTACTCGATAAAAGCTCCATGCAATGCATTAAAATGGGATGCCCCGGCCGAATTCCAATTAAATTATTGGTTGGGAAAACAGAAGAAGGGAGTCCGCTATGAAACGGCATATCGATACCGCAATAAAAGTCGTACGCTGCATTTAACGGATCAAATGCCTTAAAGCATTTCACATCATGATCGACATACACCCCACCTTCTCGATACAGAATCTCGTAGCGCAACAGATCGGACTTCTCTCCATAATTATCACTTTTAGAATAACAATCGGCTAGTTTTAAAAAATGGAGATCCTTGATCTGAACCATCTCGACTTCGGGGGCTGGTGCTGGACGCTCTCGATCTGTCCAGAATTTAATCGCCCATCCTGGATTATTGGCAATCCACGTCCGGACATTTTCTACAGATTCTAAAGGAAAAGGTCTTGGCCCGATCCAAATAAAATGGATCACTTTGGGAATGCGCATTTCAAGAGAAGCTTGCTTTATATACCCTTTTTGCTTTTCATAGATCCCATTAAAGAGGGCTAAATACTCTAAATCTGTTGGCGTTTTGACATATTCCCAAGTCGGCAAATTTTTCCCAGTTAAACTTGCGAAATCATCCGATAGGGGCTTTTCCCATACCTTTTTTTTCCCACAGCAAACGAGTAGTGGAGCTAGCAGAATCATAAAAATAATGTTAGAGAGGCGCATGTCTTTTCCTTTTTATAATAATGTATAACAAAATGGCAGCATTTAATCCTAAAATCCATGCAGTCGCAGAAAATAAAGATCTGCTTTTTTTCTCCATCTGGCCCAAAAATTTGTCTGCGCTTTTCGTCTCTTCCGACTTGTGAACTCTAAAATCATCCCACGCCGTTGCATAAAAATGCTTCGAATACAAAGAGGTCATGTGACTTTTAGCAAAAAAATAGGAGGCTGGCAAAATAATATCTCTATTTCCAGCTAAGCCAACTGTCTCTTTTAGAGCGTGTGTTAAAGCAATATAAGTGCGCTGCATGACAATCTCAATTCTTGAGTACTCATCGCGGCCTCGATAGATATTTCCAATTGTTTCCCAGCGATCTCCAATCAAATCCACAACTTTTTTAATACTTGGATGTTGCGAACGCGCGCCGATTACTCCATTGCCACATGTAATATTCAATCCCACAAACGGTTCATGGGGCGTTTCTAAACAGCAGTAAAAATCATAGCCTTGATGTAACCCATCAAATGACTTTAGACAATTTGCATCATGATCGGCGTAAACGCCCCCCTCTTGCAAAAGGATCTCATAGCGCAATACATCGGATTTTTCACCCCAGTTATCAGAACCTGCATAACACATGCCTAACCTTGTGAATGTAAAGTCTTTAACATCCACCATTTCTATCCCCTGACAGGGGACTTCCCGTTCCCGATCTGTCCAGAACTTGACTTTCCAATCAGGATTTTGAGCGATCCACGTGCGGATATTTTCTACAGATTGCGGGGGAAAGTGCTTAGGACCTAGCCAAATGAAATGGATGACAGGGGGAATCCTAAAGGCTCCTGTCTTTTCAAATTGGAATTCTTTATTTTTCTCATAGAGATCTTGCGCAGCTTTTAAGGTGAGCTGATCTTCTAGTTGTGATACATACTTCCAGTGCGCTGTATTGCGCCCCATTAAATCCTCAAATTCAGAGGCGCTGCAGATCCCCTGTAGTATCAGAAAAACCAAAAGGGACCGTAAAAAAATAAATGCTACGCTTCTCGAGGGAAAATCCCATTCATCTCTTGACGATTTTTCCTTGCAGAGAGGGGGGAAATCCTCAAGATCTGAACGGGTTTTCTCCTCGGGAAGCATAGCATTTATTTCTTTACGATCCCAAAGCCATTTCATACTCGAGCCCTCCTCTTTCGCAATACGACAACTGCTAAAGCACAATTGATTCCAGCTAGGCAATACAGAAGAAGAGCTGTCGAGGAGAGCCGTTTTTCAATTTGGCGCATCTGTTTTACAGGCCCCGCTTCTTTCAAGAAGCCCCTACAGAACGCCTTAAAACAGTTTGGAGCAAAGACAATATTGCGATAATTCCCCTGCTCAATTCCTTGCACAACCCCCTGATTAAAGGCTTTAAAAGTCCGATGCTTCACCCGATTGCCAACAGATACAGGATCATTCCCTGGAAACTTTTCCTCCACCCTCTTCCAATTCTCTTGCACCCAACTTAATGTCTGAAATAACACGGGATGCTGAGATGCGGCTCCAATGAGACGCGGACTTACATTAACGGATGAGCTTAAAATAGAGGGACCAAAAGGCTCTAGCTCACAAAAAAAATCGAAATTTGCTTGTAGTGAATCAATAGATTGCACACATTTTGTCTCGAGATCGACATAGACACCCCCTTCGTTAAATAGGATCGCATACCGCAAGAGCTCCGAGCGCTCCTCTTCATTATCGGAATCAAAATAACACGCTGTCCTATTTTGTAGAGGGAAGTCCCTTAATCCCATTTTTTGAAGCCGAGCATCTGGCAAGGGATGCTCCTGATCGCTCCAGAATTTACCTACCCATGCCGGGTGGATATCGAGCCAACTTTGAATGGCACTAATGGCTTCTTGGGAAACTAATTTTGGACCTAACCAAATAAAGTGAAATGTTTTAGGGGGGCCGAGAGTCGGTGACGATTGAGATTGCTTTTCGAATCGGTTTTTAAAAAAAGCGTAGCGCTCTTTGTCCTCTCTTGTCTGGACATATTGCTTAAAGCTCGCCTCCGTCTCATCAAAAAAGGAGGCTGCCTGTAACCCACAGGAAAATAAAAGAAATAAAAAGACTCGTACCATACAGAACACTCCTGATTAAAGAGGGAGTTTCATAACTGAAGCTTTGGAGACCAAATTTGATGATTTTAACGTCGGTTCGGTTTTTCGCAAATTGACATAGGCGATTTGCGAAAAATCCGAATCCGACGTTAAAAGCGCGAATTTGGGTTTCAAATGGAGTTTTGCAATTCCATCTAAAGGTAACTGCAAATCCCCGTAATTGTATACTCATCATTTTGGAAAAGAAAGGTATCCCCGACTTTGAGTCCTTTCATCGTTTGAGCGAGTTTAGATTGGAATGACAAAATATTTTTTTCAGTGTCTGCATCCCAAGGGCCTAAAAGGGTATAGGAAACTTTTTCCCCAACCTTCGGCTTACACTCAACAATCACCCCAACATCAACCCTGTCCGTACCGACCTCTTCCTTCACGATGACTCTAGCTTTGCCTAATTGCTCTGATAATTCCTTCAGCTCTGATTGAAGGCGACTTCTTTTTTCTAAAGCGGCCTTAAACTCTGCATTCTCACGCAAATCTCCATGAGATCTGGCAACTTCAATTTCTTTAGCATTCTCAACTGTTTCCACAGTAGCGATTTTCTGAATTCTCTGCTGCAATTTCTGCAATCCCGCCTGAGTTGTCCAAATTTCTTGAGGCTCAACTACAGAAGAATCTTTCTTCTTGCGCAGTTTCGCAAGCGCTGGATGGGCAACTTCTGCTAAAGAGTCGAGAATTTTCACGTCATGATCTGTTAAGGAATGACACTTTGTCGCAAGGAGCAAAAACTCTTTGACCTCTTCCAACCCTGAGTCTTGCATGATTTGACGTACAATCGCATACCGACCAGCTGAGAGAATCCCATGAATTTTTTTCGTTAGATCCCTTTGAGAAACTTCATGCTCTACACCACTCAATAAAATAAGGAGCCCCTCAAAAAACCGCGTTTTCCCCCCTTTATTGCTAAAAGGAATGCCTTCTTGAGTCATTACCTTCTGGAAGTACCATAAAAATGCCTCTGGGTACAGAACTGGACGAGAACACAGCTCTTCGAGTTTATTCTGAAGATCTGTAGCTCCTTTGAGAGAGGATAGTTCTGTAAAAATATAATCGCGTAATGGCGCATGAGAAACCCTGAAAAATAAGTCGAGAAAAATCTCTTTCCAGTCCTCTCTACTGCGGCGCGCTTCGCTAATTGTTCTTTTCTTGAAATTCAATATATCAATCGCATCGACTAATTCTTTAATCGATCCAGCTGTCTTAATAATCCCATCAATAGCGGGACTTTCCTTTAAAGATTTCAAGTCCTGCAAAAAGAAGTGCATTTGCAATTCTTGTGCGCGATTTAATTCAGGGAATTTAAGCGCTTCTTCGAGCCTTGCGATTAGAGTCGCCTTAAATTCAGTATTCCTTAACGTCTCTGGATAGTCTTTGACAAAAGAATAGAGCATCTGGATCAGCGTATTCGCATCCGGCTTATTTTCTAAAATTTTAGCTAACTTCTCTTCGTGGGTCACTTCGCTTTTACGCAAACGGAATGGCTTTTTCAACTCCTCTGGAGTCTCAACCATCGTATCCTTTTTAACTTTTGCACGCGTCGTCTGCCACCATCTGGTCCACTCATCAGCCGGAATGACAAGCTCACATAGCTCATCTTTAATTTCAGCAGCTGTTTTAGGTCCTAAATCTCTCAATAGCATACGGATCACTTCAGCTGGACTTTCCTTCGCCTTTTTTTCAAGCAGATCAGGATTTCCAAAGCGCATAGCAAGAAAATGATCTTTTGGAACAGGAATCAGTGTTTTAAAAGCGGTAGAGAAAGAAAGGTCCTTTTTTCCTGGAACATAATCAAATTCAACAGACAACTGCTCGCGGACAAGAGAAAAATCAACAATCTCGCCAACACCCCATCCGCCTGTGTGGAAAACGTAGTTTCCCTTATCAATATGGGAAAGCAGCTCGTAATTGCTAATCGCTTCTTGAAAAATCTCTTTACCGCGGAGACCGACTAATCGAATTTTGTCATTAAAGTATTTATCCTGCGAGTAGCGCTCTTTCAAGAAATCGTAGGCCAGCTGTGCAAAGCAATCGTTATTTGTCGTCTGAAGATCGATGATCAGCTTCAAGATCTCATCAGAGAGAAGAGATGGGGACAGCGTTTTCCACAAATGGAGAACTCTCTCGATATGTCTACCAAAAGGCTCTGCAATAGTGGATCCTTTTACTGCCTTTAAAACGTCGCGTAACTCTTCTGCATCGACCTCATCAGCGGAGCAATACTCCTCCCATAGCCTTAGGAAAGCCGGATAATCGTGATTGGTGATTCTCGTCTGGAAATCTTTAAGGTAACTCATTTGAATTCCTTGAATGTTTTGATAACAGTAAATCGAAGTGTTTTTGGGCCATAATCATGACGCATTTAGCGAGGAGTATAGGACGGGCTTTAATTATATTCAATGAAATAGCTTCAATGGAAATTACATAAAAATTAAGTTCAAAAAAAACGCACTTTCGCCGCAGAGGGCTCAAAAGAACAGAAGCTGAAATTTCTAGGCAAAAAGAACGGTATTGAGCAACTTTAGGGTCTTCCAAAGCCTTAAATTATGAAAATAAAAAATCAGTTCTGATCTTTTATCCCACGAAGAATTTTTCTATTAAAGACTCAAGGATTGCTCATCGGATAAGCATCCAAATCTTCCTTGGCCTTAAAAACCAAAGCATTTTCGATTAAGACTTAAATAGTTAAAAATAAGCTATTTACAATACTTAAACGTCAAATTACTATTTCATGATATGAAAAATCACGAAATTTCCATATCATGGAACAGCTAAACCGCCGTTTTATGATATGAAAATTACTATAATGGTTGGCCAAAACTGGACACAAAATAAGCGAAAATAAGTTAAGCTTTACCCCCTTATCAATAAAAAAACAGAGGGTAAATATGGCGCGCAAGAAACATACCGCAGAATTCAAAGCTAAGGTGTGAAGTGGCACCTATCAGAAATCACGGATAAAACTAAAAAATTACTTGTGAAGCTTGGGTGCGCTATTACGTATACCCAACTCGGTCATGAACTTGGATTTGGACCTGCGCGAAAGCTCCCGCGGATCATCGATCTTAAGTCGCCCCATAT
>CAMAVL010000055.1 GCA_945861735.1 Chlamydia trachomatis | reverse complement strand
TTATCTCGCAGATCTTCAGGGATCTTTCTCGATCTTTTTGCGCTTTTTGCCTCGAAAAGGGTACAAGACCCTTCCCTTCGGAAAAAATCCCAAAAATTTTCGAGAAATCTCCTCTGAATATCTACGGGATAAACCCAAAACTCAGGTTATTAAAAAAATAGAATTATAAGGGAGGGGATTTTTCGGGCACGGGCACATTTGGGAGGTTATGCAAGAGGTCTATTGCCTTACGGGCCCCAAGGTGAGTTAGAAAGATAACTTTTTGCTAGTGCGTAGGCATTACGAGTTGGTTCAGAAGGAAGCTGCTCATTTGCCATAAAAAGGTTGCCAGGACCTACTTTTGAAACAATCCCTGACCCCTCAAGTGCCTCATATACTTCCTTTGTCACACCTGAAATCATAAGAATTTTATGATTACCCTTCAAATAGCCATAAATATTTTTGAGCGCAATACAGATGGATGCATCAATATAGCGCGCATTAAGCAGTTGTAGAATTACGATCTTAATCGCATCATCCTCACTAGCTAAACGAAGCTTAGTTTGGAGCAAATCGGCAGCTGCAAAAAAGAGCTCCCCCTCTGCCTGAAAAATTGCAATACGAGAATCAGCTCTCTCATCCTCTGGATCTAAAGGACGCAGTTTTCCAGTACTGGTAAATGCGTATTCAATAAGTAAGGGAACACCTGCCTGCTTAAGATAGAGTACTATTGAGACAGCAATGCCGATGTAAAGCGCCATATCAAAAGAAAAAAGAATACACGCGCAAAATGTAATGATCAAAATAAAGGCATCACTTCTTGTCGCTCGCATACAAACAAAAAGATCTTTAAAATTCATAAGAGAGTAAGCATTCAAAAACATCATGGCGCTTAAAGCTGTAAGAGGGATACGAGCAACTAGTGGACCTAGAAAAATCACAGTGAGCAAAAGAATAATTCCACTAAAAATAGCGGCCAAGCGAGTCTTAGCTCCAGCTGAGTGATTGATCGAAGATCTTGCAAAACTTCCTGCACTTGGCATTGCGCCGACAAAGGAAATAAGGATGTTACTCACTCCGAGTCCATAAAGCTCTTGGTTGTCATTATAAAGCGGCTCATTTGACCGAGTATAGGAGCGGCCAATTGCAGTTGCCTGCAAAACTCCTAAAAGAGCAATTGCCAAAGATAGCGGAAGAATCATTCCAATAATCCGAATATCTAAACTTGGCAAAATCAATTTGGGGTTATCTACATTAATAGGGCCTAAATCTTTCAAGATAGTAATTTTTTCAACCTTCTGCCCAAGAGGTACGTCTGTTATTCCTTGGGAGTTGCCAGGAGAAAGATTGAAAAAATAGACAATCAAAGCAGCAAAAATAAGTATCATAATTGGGATAAGTCCCTTCTTAGAATACCTATTTGAAACAATAAAAAGAGTTAGACAAACCACTCCTAAAAGAGTTGTCCTAATATGCAATGAGGGAAAATTTTGAATAAACAGCCAAAATTCCTCGAAAATAGGATGATAACCAGCTGAGCTTGCAAGACCAAAAAAAGGGAAAGCTTGTGTCATCATAATTGCAACAGCAACTCCAATCGTATAACCAATAAGAACTGAATGAGATATAAATTGCATTAGACGACCTAGGCGAACAAGACCTCCCAAAATTTGGAAGATCCCGGAAATAAGAACAATCTGAACTAAAATATTTATTGCTATAATATCTCTATCTGTTCCTGTCAGCGTTCCATAATGTGCAGAGATAATTTCTGATATTCCAGACTGCAAAAGAATCGCACTTTGAGAAGTTGGACCACAAATAAGAAAGCGAGAGGCTCCAAATGCTGAGGTCAAAATCGTTCCAAAAATCGCTGAAAAAATCCCCACCTGTGGAGGAAGCTCGGCCACAAAGGAGTATGCCATCGCCTGAGGCAAAGAGAGCAGAGCCACAAAGAGCCCGGCTTGAAGATCTTTCCAGAGAAAATTCCAGCGATAGGTTCTAAAATCGCCCCATAAAGGGAACGGGAAAATGGTAAGCATATCTTTGAGTTATAAAATTATTGTTATATTATTCCTATTCATTTATCATATGAGGCTTGATTATGAAAAAGTTAGCTATTGTTGGCCGTCCAAATGTTGGTAAATCTGCCCTCTTCAATCGCATCGCGAAAAAGCGTATTGCTATTGTAGATGAGGCGGAAGGGATCACCCGTGATCGTATTTATGCTCAGTCAGAGCTCTTTGGGCGCCCCTTTGAGCTAATTGATACAGGGGGGATTGACCTGCGCTCTCACGATGAGTTCAAGCATGAAATCCGCCGCCAGGCTGAAATTGCTCTTGAAGAGGCAGACACTGTAGTTATGGTTGTTGATGGGCGCATTGGCCTAACTGAGCTAGACCTTGCGCTTGCCCGCTCACTTCTCAAGCTAAACAAGCCGCTAGTGCTTGCCGTCAATAAAATTGATGAGCCAATACACGAAGGTCTTGCCCATCAATTTTATCAACTTGGAATCACACGCACCATTGCCATATCTGCTGCACATGGATTTCAAATCGCAGAACTCTTAGAACTTGCTTGGGAAGGCATTGATCTAACTGGTGAAGGGAAGCCTCCTGGAATTAGCGTTGCCATTATTGGACGCCCTAACAGTGGAAAATCAACGCTCGTCAATAAGATTCTGAATGAAAAACGGTGTGTGGTCAGTCCCATTGCTGGAACAACACGCGATAGCATTGATGTTCCTTTCACCATAAATGGTCAAGACTACCTTCTCATCGATACAGCGGGAATTCGCCGAAAACAATCTGAACATGAAGTTGTAGATAAATTTGCAGCCATTCGTACACAACGCGCAATTGAGCGCGCTGACATCTGCCTTCTTATGCTAGATGCACGCGAGGGGATTTCAACACAAGATAAGCAAATTGCCAAAGAAATAGAAGATGCAGGCAAGGGGTGTATTATCCTGCTCAATAAATGGGACCTTATTCATGGCTTTCGCATGGAACACTGCCTTAAAGGAGTCCAAGATGACTCACCTTTCCTCAAACACTGCCCAATCATCGCTATTTCAGCTATGTTGGGTCGTAATGTCGATCAAATCTTTACTGAAGTCAATCAGGTTTACGCCTACCTAAATCAAAAAATTCCAACTCCGCAACTCAATACATTCATGGAAAAAGCGATCCAACTCAACCATCCTCCACTTATCACTGGAAAACGTCTTCGCATTTACTATCTAACCCAAGTTTCAACAGCCCCTCCACGCTTTGCCCTTTTCGTAAACTACCCTGACCTGCTTACAGACAATTATAAGAAGTATCTGATGAACCAATTTCGGGATAAATTCAAATTCAGTGGTGCACCAATCACATTCCACCTCAAGAAATCGCATAAAAAGACTCTAGTAAGAGCAGCCCCAAAATAGCCTTCGATTATAGCCTGTTTAGGATCTCCAACTCAACTGATTTTTGGAGATCCTAAACAGGCTCTTAGGGCTCGTAAAGGAATAACTTCCGCATCTGAAACCGCGCCAAAGCCCACTACAAAAGCAGACCCCTCTCTTGCTTCTGCCTGAGAGCTTCAAGTGCAAAAGCCACGGCTTCATCATCTCCTCCTTTAAATCCAGTGGTTAAAGCAATTCCTCTGTAAACAGCTTCTTGAATTCCTCTCGGAAGAACAGGCTTGCTCGCTACCAGAACTCCCAATTTTGCAATGATCTGTCCAGCTAGAGCGTCAATAGCTCTTTGACTAGCTTCAAGGGAAGCACGAGGAGTCCTATCCTTACTTAACTCACTTTTATAAGCTGCCATCGAATCAACATAGAGTGTCTCACAACGGGGAAAATGACTTAGCATAAGATTCCAGGGATCTTTCCCTTGTCCTTGATCTCCACCACTGCGAAAATCGGTACGTAAAAGTAGTGCAGGAATATCCGCTTGTTTTGCTCTCATAAACTCTGCAACAGTCCCAGAGTCTAATTCTGTTCCATCAAATTGGCCAAGATAAAGATCACTTCCCATAACAGCTCTAAAGTCATCGTCACGAATCTGCTGGGGATCAAATTCTCTAATTTCGATATTTTGAGGGAGTCTGATAGAAAAAGCACCCTTGGATATCCTTTCAATAGCAGCTGCTAAAGCGGCATTTCCGTGCAGCTGACGAAGATCAAATAGACCCCCTGCAAAGTAGACGGAATAAGTTTTCATAGCAGCTCTTGCAGCCGTAGCTGTTTTTGTATCTTCTGTACCGAACGTTTTCAAACTAGAATCTGAAGCCCCATCCGCTAAATGTGTACTGGTAATTGCAGCCATCTTTTTTTATCTCCTGTTAATAAAGAGACATTTTAAACCAACCATAACTTTGGATCAACCGATTTTTATCTGTCTCTATTTTTATTTCTTGCAATTGGTATAAATCAATGCCCGCCCTATTCTTCATCGTTATCAACATATGTCAATAGGTCAATCAACTCGGAGCGAGTGAATTTCTTGAGAACAGCTTGATCATCTGAAGTGATGATTTCTTCCATAAGTTGCCCTTTGCGCGTGATCATACGATCGATCTTTTCCTCAATGGTTCCTTTCGAAATGAGCTTGAAGACATGAACACCCCATTTTTGTCCAATTCGATGCACCCGGTCAATCGCTTGATTCTCTCGTGCCGCATTCCACCAGCGGTCATAGAGAATGACAACGGAGGCGGCTGTTAGATCAATTCCAAGGCCTGCAGCTTGAAGTGAACCGATAAAGACGACACAGTTAGGATCCTCCTGAAAGCGTTTGAGCTCTCCTCTTCTATCAACTGTATCTCCTCGAATTTGGGCGTAGCCCCACTTCTGAGCTTTCAAGTAATTTTCCATAATATCTAGCATATGCAGGTACTGAGAAAAGACGACCACTTTCTGATCACTCTCACGAGCTTCAGAGAGTAGCTCCACAAATAAATCCCATTTCCCTGAGTCATACTGTTCAAAATTATCAGGATCTTTTGCAAGAAGCGCTGGATGATTACAAACCTGTTTGAGACGTGATAGAAGAGAGAAAATATGGATGTAGGGAACTGTAGAATCTGTTCCACGCAGATCTGAAATAAGAGCGTCTCTATTTTGATCCAAGATCTCTTTGTAGAGTTTGACCTGGGAAGAAGAGAGGTCGCAAAAAGATTTGTCTTCACACTTCTCAGGAAGTTCTTGCAAAACTTCACTTTTACGCCGCCGCATAATGAATGGACGAATCATTTGTGTAAGAAGCGCCTTCTTCTCCTCATCTTGATCCACTTCAATAGGGTTGATAAATTGAGTGCGAAAGCGTGTATCAGGGGGCATATAGCCTGGCAGAACAATATCAAAAAGAGCTTTGAGCTCACGCAAGCTATTTTCAATAGGCGTTCCCGTCAAGCCAAGGCGCATGCTTGCATTCACGGCTGTAAGCGCATCATGCACTTGACTCTGCGGGTTTTTGGCGACCTGGATCTCATCAAAGATGGCAAGCTCCATCGGAATCTTTTTGATCTCCTCCTTTTCAACACGCAAAATTCCATAAGTGGTGAGAATAAGCCCCTCTTTTGGCAGCTTAGATAAACTTCTTTTCAAGCCATGAAATGTATGGACCTTAATATCTGGTAAATACATCTCTAACTTATCTTGCCAATGGTAGATCACCGAAGTGGGACAGACAACTAGAAAACGACGTCCGCTCTCCCCTTTTTGAGCCAAAATCCCTGCCATCAAAGCCATTGCTTGGTGCGTTTTTCCAAGGCCCATATCATCACATAAAAGAGCAGAAAGACCATTTTTATAGAGAAACCAGAGCCATGCAAGTCCTGTTTGCTGATAAAGACGCAGCTCACTTTTTAAGCCCTTGATATTCGGCGGCTCTGATACAGTAAATTCACGCAGCTCCTTGAGCAGTCGATTTGTAATTTGTGATTGTGGAGCATCGCCTACATGGGCAAGCAAGCCAACTGTTGCGTCAAGTCGCAAGAAATCAAGTGTCGTAATCTCGATTGTTTTCAGCTCATTGTCAAATGGTGTTTTAAGAGCACGAAGCCAGCCAAACCTTTCATCTTTCAAATCAATCAATCCAGCTTCGCAGAAGAGGTATTGCCCTTTTTTCTCAATCGCTTCAAAAAGATTTGTTAGAGGAATTTGGCCAAACTCAGTGACTAGCGTTAGCTTTGTTTTTAATCCTCCCCTTGGACTACGAACAAGGTAGTCAACGCGCAGATCGGCCTTATGAGGAATCTTAAGGTGAGGGTCAAGCTTTAAAATGTGCTTTTCAAGCTGCTGAAAATCGTGTGAGAAAAAGGTGTGAATGGCTCCCCCTTCAATGACGACCTCTTCCTGATACGCTTCTGGAAGACGCATAGAAATGGGGAGCTCATAAAATCCATTTCCATTAATAAAAACAAAGTCACCAAAAAAGCGTAGATTTTCCACTTCAGATGTATAAACAGGTTTCACAGAAATTGATGATGCAGTAAGAACGCTTACCTCCAATCCACGCGATGTTAGAGGTTGGAATTGTGTAAAAAAGTGCAAAACTCCTTCAAGTTCTTCTCGATTAAGCTTGATAAATGTTGAAATCTTACTTGCATGAACCTCTAAACCTGGACGAATCATTTGCCCAATCTTGGAATGACTTTTTGAGAAAAAGCCCTGCCCCTTATAATAAATCCAGTCGCCAAAATCTTGAGAAGAGGTGCTCTCATCTGTTTCATGCAATTTCGATTGAAAAACTAGATTTTTACCAACATAGTAGATAATATGTGATTCAATATTAGCTAGATGCGTCTGGAATCCCTCTTGAGAGTTAAGCCAAATGCGGTGATGGTTCAGAAAACGAGAGAGATCGTCTGATGCAACTACAGCACTGTGATTCTCAAAAAGAGGCTCCTCTACTGGAAAAAAGCCTTTTCCATCTAAATAGGCCCACCCATCAAATAGGGCTGCATCTGCCTTCTGTAAATCTCCAGGTTCGAAAAGATAGCCTTCAAAGTGCCACTCCCAATTTTGATCAAAGTACATCTTATAGTTAACGAAGAGGCGCTTTTGACCAATTGAAACACTTCCCTCAAGCTCTTTTTGATAATCAGAAAGTGCTAAAGCAACTTCCTCTGTTGGAATAAGATCGCGGTCAAAAAAACCGGAGCCTCCCTTTGCATAAAAGCCATCTGCTGGACGATAGATCCATCCATCTAGCTCTCTTTTCTCACCACTTTTCTGTTTAACTTTTGCATGTTGGATATTGAAACATTTCCGCTTAGGGTCGTACTCAATTTTTTCGATATCACCGAGTGACTCTTGAGAGACACTCAGTGGTGAATTTACATAGACCAAGCTTGGAATGAGTTTGATTAAATCCTCTTTTCCATAAGAAAATTTTATTTCAAGCTCCTTCCATGAAGCTGTCAGTTTTGTTGGAAATCCTTCCTCACCCTCTTCAAAATAGAGTTGATAGGCGGCCTCCTCTTGCAAAAGAAGAGCCCACTTAGCAAGATCGGCCCAAAATGAAAGTGTAAAGCGAAGAGATGGGGAGGGGCGACCCTCTTTCCACCACTCAATTTCCTCAATAGGAAGATCAGAAAATTTAATCGAATTCTCAGGAGTTTCTTTTGGCCTTGATTCGATCAAGTTTGTTAGATAACGCTTTGTCTTGCTTGTTTTTGCCTGAATTGAAAAGCTCATTTCATTTTCTGCAATAAAATGTCCATCTTCCAGATTTTGAATAACTTTTGTTTCATATCCAAAATGATCTGAGCACTGTCTAAACAATGCATTCCACAAAGAGCTTGGAAAACGGGTGTGGATGGGTTCTTGCAGATTACCAAAAATTTTGAGATAAGCAGCTGCTAGATGGGGACACCCATTCTCATGCTCACAAGAGCAAAAAGCATCCTTAAGAGCGCCTTTTTTTTCGAACTGCAAAAAAGGCCAATAACTTTTTTGCACCTGCTCATCAAAGACCTCTACTTGATAAGTTGGCCCCGCAAAACAGACGTCACGAACCCCATCTTTTTTCAAGATTTCTTCGGCTTCTGCGCGGTACTTCTCAATCCACTGCCCCATAACCTTTTCAGTATAGCAAATAATCTATACTCCTCCAAGTCCAAATTTCTTATTTTGAGCTTGGAGGAGTATATGGTAAGCTTCTTCATCATGAGTGACCATTGGCGTGAAATTCTTTATCTACCGCTTGGGATGATCCCCTCCATTTTTTTCACATGGCGGATCCTCTGCCAGTGGCTGCGTGCAGAAAAAAAAATGGGCTCCAACGTCACCCCTTTTTTCTGGAAAATCTCCCTTGCTGGCAACCTCTTTCTTCTTCTTCACTACATCATCCAAGTACAATTCCCTTTTGCCTTCTTTCAATGCTGTAATGCGGTCATAGCTTGGCGAAACCTCAACCTTATGAAATCTCGCTCGCCCTGTTCGACAAAGCAAACACTTACAATTGCGCTGCTCTCCATCGCCTCTTTGACTCTTATCTTCTTGCTTCAAAGTAGCTGGCTTATTGGCGAAATCGATTGGATTCGCACACCAAAAAAACCTTTTGATGCTTTGCGCACCTATCACACACTTGGATGGCACATTTTTGGGAGTGTTGGAGGATTCATCTTTTCTAGCCGTTTTTGGGTACAATGGTGGCTTGCTGAACAGAGCAAACGCTCTGAGCTTGGACGCGTCTTTTGGATCTTAAGTATCGCAGGCACTGCGATCTCACTTGTCTATTTTGCACATATTAGGGACTATGTCAGCCTGTTTTACAACTGCTTTGCCCTCATCCCCTACATGCGTAATCTTGTCCTGCTAAGAAAAATCAAAAGAGTTAAACTAAATTAGAAAATTTTAACACCCACGTTAAAAAATCAGAATAATTTCACAATGGGTGTTAAAATGAGAGACCAACTAGCACAAAGTCTATTATCGACGACCTAGACCTTCACTTAATTGCGAAAGAGATTTTATACCTAAGGCAATAAGAATAAGCGCTGTTGCTAATACCGATCCAACAGAAACTAAAGCTGCCGCTCCACCGGTTGAAAGCGACAAGTGACCATGTAATCCTGCAGCTCCACAAGCGATCATTGCAATGATTCCAAGCACTACGAGCACACCTGCAGATGAGAGTGAAGGAGCAACGGCACCATTCTCTGGACGTCTCGAAAGATGACTGCCTGATAAAGTTGATAGGCTAGAAGGAAAATTTAAACTCATAATTAACTCCATGTTTGTATTGTTAATTTGCAAAATTAGACCTCTTTCGAAACTCATTTTGCTAACTCCAAGTTGTAAATCCCAGCGATTAAGTTGAATCGAAGAGTGAACCTTTTGCGCCTATTTCGATAACGATCAGACAGAATTTTAAAACGCTTTAAACTGCCGATGACATTTTCATTGAGCACCCGCTCTGTGGAGAGCTGCTGATTATTTCTCTTATCTTCTTTTGTCAGAGGATTCTTTTTACTCTTTTTCTTTGGCATTTGTGTCTTAGCATGAATCTTTTGGAGGCCTTGATACCCGGTATCGGTCACCACCACTATTGTTGGATGAATCTGTGTTTTGGACTCCTTAAATAGCCTAAAATCATGCCGCTTGCCATTGGCAAACGCTGTGCAGATTATTTGTTGGCTTTTCTTGTCCACAACAACCTGGCTCTTCAGAGTGTGCTTTTTCTTCTTTCCTGAGTAAAAGTGTTTTTGCTTTTTTTTGGCCTTTCAATAGGCGTTTCTGTCGCATCGATCAAGACAACTTCGTATTCGACATCACTCTTTAACAAGGCCTTACGCCCAGGTAAAGCAAAATCTGGATGTTTGATTAAGGTATCTTCAATCCATCTTACAGTTTTATAAGCTGTGCTTTCGCTGACCCCGTAGCTCTGGCTGATGTGAAAATAGGTTCTGTATTCGCGAATATATTCCAGCGTCATAAGCAACATATTTTCTATACTTAATTTGTTCTTCCTTCCACCTTTAACTTTTTTATCTTTGTTAGATTGTTCTAAAATTAATGTCATCTTGTCAAACGTAGTTCGTTTTACTCCAGCTAGACGACGGAATTTTTCGTCGTCTAGCTCTTTCACCGTTTCAAATTTCATTTTGCCCGCCACTCTTTTTGGTAG
>CAMAVL010000054.1 GCA_945861735.1 Chlamydia trachomatis | reverse complement strand
ATGAACTTGGATTTGGACCTGCGCGAAAGCTCCCGCGGATCATCGATCTTAAGTCGCCCCATATTAACAATATGGGGCGACTTAAGATCGATGATCCCCGGGGCTTTGGCGCGGTCCAAATTCCAAGTTGCTGACCGAGTTGGGTATAACGAAAGCGAAGGAAAAGACTGATTGCGTACAAAGGATAATTCAAAAGTAAAATTTCTTAAGGAGGCTCTAGACAATACTAAAGGAGCATTTTCTTCTTTTGAAAATTTCTCATCATATACTGTAAGACTTTTCTTTTTTTTAGAGAAACCGGCCTTTACCTCAAGAGGGAAAAATAATATGTTCGAAAAACGTGATATTTTCGCAAAAATATGTCAACTTTTTTGTCATTTTTCACAAAAAACTGACGAAGCACAAAAAAATGAGTAATACACGCATGTTTAGCAGCTTATTTGTTGCAAAAAAAACAAAAACCAAATACTTTCAAATCTTTTTTTAACAGAGTGTCTTTTATGAAACGTTTAGTCCAACTCATCGCTTTGATGCTTCCATTCTTTTATATGGCAACTCTTTTTGCTGGCTCTTGTTTTGAAGAAAAATGCACACATTTATCTCAAAACGACAAAATATATATCTCGTCAGATCAATTAGAGATCTCTTCTCAGGGGATCTTTGTTCACATCAATAACGAACGCATTAATACAGAAGCTCTTTTTTCTGACGAGATTGGCGTTTATATCCGAAATCCAAGACCACACGAAGATGGCTGCCGAGACGGATATGAACCCTGTCGCAATTGCGATCGATGCGTACGATCGTATTACGATATCTGTCCTCTTTGTTACAAACCCGTCTAACGAGAATCATTGCAGTTGAAATTAAAATGGATCGTTGCGATACTTAGTTTGACATTAATTTCCGCAAGCCTCTTTTTTTCTAATTACCAAAAAGAGAGACTGTTAGTGCGTAAAATCCGCAAAATCCCTCAAGAGGATCGAGCTGCTCTAGAAGCTTTTTTTCGTATTCTCATTCTTCAAGAGGGCGGCGCTTACGTCTTATTTGGCACAAAGCCAATGGCCTTCACGGCCTATCTTCACACCTGTCAACCTAATATCACAACGCATCGCATGTGGCGCTATTACACTGAAAATCGAATCATCGAAAACGGATGGAAAGTTTGGAAGAAACACCAAAGCGAATTCCCTTCCAAGCATTTTATATTGGATTACAAACCATTCGACAATCGCAGATCCGAAATCTGCTTAATCGACATCCTCAAATTCAAAAAAATCACAAAAACTGATCTTAGCGACCTATTCATTAGCCTTGGGACCTCTCCCTCATCTTTACTAAAAACGTATCAACAACAAAACATCGCCCTATTTAAACTACTTAACGGGAACCATACAGCACTTGGAATTTTACTTGGATTTGGAAAAAAAAATGCAAAGCAATTTCATGAACGCGCACTGCAAATAGGAGACGACCCAAATGCAATTCAAAGGATTCCGTTTAAAATAGCCCTTCAACCTGAAAATCTCATCGACTCCATGTTTCTTAAAAGTGCTTTTAAAGAAACAAATCTCAACGCTTGTTATAAGTTCCTCTATCTTCCCTGTTTTTTGGTAGATACTCACTCTGAAGAAACGCAAGAACTTAAAAGTCAATATCTCAAGCAACGCCAACTCATTCATGAAAAATACGCTCATGACAACTTTTTGGAAACCACCCTGAAGCAGTTTTGTCTCAACTAATCAAGCCGGATGGCTTAAAATCCTATATCGAGCAGGGGCACTTAAGAGATTTCCTCTAACCTGAAAGCATGTTGCTAAGTAAAAGACGTTTTCATCTTTATAAGAAATCCCATGATTCCACGATTTTTCTATGGCAGCTTCTATCTTGCGCGCTTGATACGGGTTAAAAATTCCATATGGCGCTACAGCGATCATTGCTATCGCATAGAATGGGGCTTTAACAACTTCTAAAATACTCTCTTTACTATTCACTGCAATCTGAACAATTTTAGTCTTAAATAAAGCAAATGCTTGGTTCTTAGATCCAGATTGAAAAAAAGCTCCTATCAAACAAATCGTTTCAAAGGCCACACAGATCATATTAATCGGGATACTCAGCACATGCCATATAATTTTGGAAACACACAGCAAGGGAGTTCCTGGGATAAGCAAGGCGCATTTGATTGCAACAACATAGGGTTCATCATCGATGTATAAATCGCCCGTTGCAATTTCTTCCACAGACCTAAGCTCAGAGATCCCGTCAAAGGTGCGCACTCCCCCTCTTTCATCTAATTTATTGAGATGAACATACCGAAATCGGGCTGGATTTACACATGAAAAACAATTTTCTATTGCAGACATATAACACCTTAATTTTTTAGATAATTATACTTGAAATCAAGGTTTTAAACAAGCTGTAATTACAGGTTTATAATAGCACTAGTTAACTCAACTTTGCAACTTTTTCTGGCCCCTCTCGCAGAGATGAGCTCAGAAAAAGTTGCAAAGCCGAGGTTAGGGTCCCGAGGAATTGTAAGGATTGCGAAAAATTTCTTGAAGAATGAAGGCTTCTTTTAATTTGGGATGTCTCTTTAAAAGGGCCTTCCCACGGGAAGGTTTATTCATTATTTTAGGTTTATAAGCAAGATTGTGCTGCGCCTGAAGGGGTTCGATCTTCTTTGCTTCAAAGACTTGTGGGGCTGTAACGCTTTTTTTGACAGGGCGAGGGGCGACCTTAACAACAGGGGCGGGTGGATAATAGGGTTCCTGAGGGGAGGGTTCTTCGGCTTTCTTCGGTTTGCTCTTCTTTCCTAAAAAAAAGTATAAGAGCAAAATGATGACAGGTACGATATAATTTGCAAGATCCTCCCCTTTCATTTTATTTATGATCCCCTTCATCTTCTTTAGAAATGGATTTACGCATATCGGTATCTGCTTGGATATTTTTTAATCGGTAAAAGTCCATGATCCCAAGATTTCCTTTTCTAAAGGCTTCTGCAATTGCCATCGGGATCTGCGCTTCGGCTTCGACAACTTTCGATTGCATCTCTCTCACTTTAGCGCTATTTTCATGTTCCATTGCAACGGCCATGGCTCTACGCTCTTCCGCTTTAGCTTGGGCAATCAGCTTATCAGATTCTGCCTTATCGGTTCTCAGTCTAGCGCCGGTATTTTCTCCAACGGAGATCGCTGCGATATCGATTGATAAGATCTCAAACGCCGTTTGCGCATCCAAGCCTTTTTCCAATACCAATCGAGAGATTCTCTGAGGAGCTTCGAGCACATCTGTATGAGTCTCAGCAGCTCCAATGGCATTAATGATCCCCTCTCCAACCCGGGCGATAATCGTCTCTTCTGTAGCACCGCCAACGAGTTGCATGATATTCGTGCGCACAGTCACTCGGGCTTTACACTTGAGTTGAACCCCATCTTTTGCAACGCCTGCAATAGAATCTCCATGTTTAGGATCTGGGCAATCGATCACTTTTGGATTGACCGATGTTTTAACCGCGTCGAGAAGATCTCTTCCAGCTAAATCGATTGCAGTCGCTTGGCGCCAAGTCAGCGCAATATTTGCCTTGTCTGCTGCAATCATCGCACGCACGACGTTAATGACGTTACCCCCAGCTAGGTAATGCGTCTCCAAGTCAGATACCGTAATGAGCTTTAGCCCTGCTTTAAATGAGGTAATCCGCGCATTGAGAATCAACCGTGGAGGGATTTTACGCATGCTGATTCCAATAATGTTAAATAGGGAGATGGGCGTTCCTGAGACAAATGCTTGGAACCAAAAACCGATATACCGGGTCACAAATGAAAATATAATAATGGCAATGACACATAGCACAAAAAAGAGTGTGTAAAAACCGATAGAGCTGTCTGCTTCTGCTAAAATAGCGCACAAAATATTCATATTTTTCCTACTATAATCTGGTTGCCATCTATCCTTAAGACGGTGATTTTTTCTTGAGCTTCGATAAAAGAGCCTGTGCTCAATGCATCGTAAATTTTTCCATCAATTATCACTTTTCCGCCAGGCCTCAAAGAGGCATGCACAAGGCCGCAAGAGCCAATAGCTGGAAGTGTGTTAATATCTGGGCCTGCCGTATACCCCGTTTGCTCTCCATTTAGAACCAACCGACTCATTTTCAATAGACGCGGTGAAAAGAAGAAGGCCAATACAGAAATCACAATCACGGATAGAAGGAAGGCAAAGCAAATATACTCCAACCTCTCTAAAAAAGCAATGGTAGCTAAATTGAGATCGGCAAAATTCCAGGAAAATTGGACAGAACCGATATCTGGCAGCATGAGGGCAAAGAGTCCAACAAGAGTTAGAATAGTCCCCAAAATGCCAGCTACTCCAAAACCTGGTAAAATAAGAAGCTCGACAAGAAGAAGAATCACTCCTACTGCTAAAATGATGAGCTCTAGCCAATTGATCGTCTCTACCGCAAAATGGGACAGGAGGATAAGAGCAAGACAACTGATGGCCGCGATGCCAGGTATCCCAAAACCTGGGTGGCTGATTTCAATATACCCACCGATAATGAGGCCCATAAATAAAATAGAGGCGATCATAGGCTGGCTTAAAAAAGCAAAAAAATCGATTTTCCAGTCTGTATAGGATACGATTGTTGCATTGGGAATTTGAGCGAAAAAAGGGTCTTGAAAGAGCAATGATTTATGAGCTGGCCACTCTGCTGCTTTTCGCTCTTCTTCTGAAATCGGTGCAACCGAATGGGGGGGTACCATCACATCTGCGATCCCATAATACTGCAATTGTTCTGCATTGAGAGTGAGGAGTTTTCCTTTGCGCGTGATAATCTCATCGGAATTGCGTATTTGATCTTCACTCTCAAGGCGAACAACTTCCCCCTTGCGATAGACTAAAATGAGGTCTTTATCGACCATCGCCTCTGCAATGAGTGGATTGCGATCGTAAAAACTTGCTAAATTTGTAAACTCGGCTCTGAGCGCAGAATTGATCTTTTCCGAAGCGGTTTCCATTTTACCCTCAGCTCCTGAAAGAACGGGTTCCGCAGCTCCCATGCTAGAGGACTTAACAATGGCGATAAATCGAGAGGAATAGGCGAGCATGGCTCCAGCTGAAATTGCCCAATCATCAATGAAGGCCACAACTGGAATGTGGTCATCGATATCGATCTTGCGCAAGAGATCGGCAATCTTCATTGCTGCAAAAACCTCGCCTCCTGGAGTGTTTAGGTTAAGGAGAATAAAACGAGCCCCTATTTTTTTGTAATGTTCCAGTGCAAATTTTACATAGAGATAGGTGGATTGATCGATCGCCCGATCTTTTTCGATTGCAATATAGCCAATGAGATTTCTCTCATTCTCTTGATAATGAATATATTTGCCAAAGTCTGCTTGACTTGCGAAAAGAGAGGAAAAAGAAAGAGTCAAGAAAACTAAGAATCTTGTAAACATGGGTTCCTCAAAAATTCTAAAATCACATCTCGGGTATAGAGCAGATGCTCTTCTGTATGGGCACTTGAAATAAATGAGGCTTCATACATCGCAGGCGGGATATAAATCCCTCTATTAAACAGGTAATGAAAAAATGCCTTGAATCGCGCTGCATCTAAATTGTTTAAATCTGAGCGCTCTGTAACCTGTGTGGGGCCAAAAAAGAGGGTGAACATCGAGCCGACTCGATTGAGCACAGCTTTTATCCCATGCTCTTTGATGCATTCCTCGATCGGATCGGTAAGCAGTCTTGTCTTTCTTTCGAGTTCTTCATAAAATTGAGGAGCCAAAAGCTCCTCTAAAGTAGCAAGTCCTGCGCACATCGCAACGGGATTGCCCGACAAGGTCCCTGCTTGATAGACGGGACCTAATGGAGCTAGAAGATTCATGATCTCATGGCTGCCTCCGAACGCCGCAGCTGGAAATCCCCCCCCAATAATTTTTCCAAGGCAGGTCAAATCGGGTTTTATTCCATAGAGGGATTGTGCACCTTTTAAGCCAACTCGAAATCCTGTAATCACTTCATCGAAGATGAGAAGCGCGCCACTTTTAGTCGTTTCTTCTCTTAACATCTCTAAAAATTTTGGATCGGATGGGACAACGCCCATATTTCCAGCAATAGGCTCTATTAAAACAGCTGCGATATCCTTGCGACTGGAGAGAACAGATCTGCCTGTTTCTATGTTGTTAAAGGGAAGAGAAAGCGTGTGTTGGACAACCTCTTTTAAAACGCCCTTCGAGGAGGACTCGGCTAATTCTGTGACACCTGAGCCTGCTTGGACAAGAAGGCTATCGGAGTGTCCATGGTAGTGACCATTAAATTTCACAATGACGGGTCGATTGGTAAAACCTCTGGCGAGTCGAATTGCACTCATGACGGCTTCAGTGCCAGAAGAAACAAAGCGGATTTTTTCGATCGAGGGAAAGTATTTGATGATCTTTTCCGCAAGGGAAAATTCGTAGGGTGTTCCGACCCCAAAAGAGGAGCCTCGTCCCATTTGAGCCGTAGCTGCTAGGACAACCGATTTTGGTGCATGGCCTAAAATAAGAGATCCAAAGCTACAGCAATAATCGATGTAGGCATGTCTATCTACATCCCAAAGGGTGTCGCCGAGCCCTTCAGATGCCATGAGTGGGGTCATGTCCAAACTACTAAACGCGCGTACGGGAGAGTTCACTCCGCCTGGAATAAGAGAGCAAGACGCCTGGTATAACGCGATGGTTTTGGATCGGCTCATTCTTGCTGTAATTTCCATATGCACCTAAATGAAAAAATCTTACACTATCTACGGACTAACCTAAAAGATTTAAATGCATGCGCCTGTTTTTCTGTATTTTCACCCTCTGTCTAGCACCTCTTCTTCTCCATGCAGAAGATGTTAGATACACAGTTGAATTCGAGGGATTACAAGATGGAAAGGCTTTAAAGGCGATTAAATCAGTATCTCAACTGAACTCCTTAAAAAAACGCCCCCCCGCCTCCATGAACGCACTCCGCTATCGAGCAGAATCGGATATCCCTGCATTGATCCAAGTCCTTCATGTTCATGGGTATTATGAGGCTCAAATTGATACGCATATCGAAGAGGTCTCCGGACGCATAAGCGTCATCGTGATGATCGATCCAGGCCCCGCCTATCCATTAGAGGCCTATCAAATCCATCTTTTTTGTGAGCAAGCAGAAAATTCCGCGTCTTGCTGCGCGATCCCTCTAGAATCGATCGATGTCCATTTAGGAAAACCAGCGCTTACAAAAAACATCCTTAATGCAGAGCTCAACCTCCTGCAAAAGCTCTCAGAATGCGGCTATCCGCTCGCTCAAATAAAAAAAAGAGAGGTGATCGTCGATGGAAAAACGCAAAGCGTGCGTGTGGATCTCTTTGTCGATTCAGGAGAAAAAGCCTTCTTTGGACCCGATTCTGTTATCGGAACAAAAAGGGTCAACCCTCTCTATATTCAAAGAAAATTAGAGTGGACAGAGGGTGAGGAGTACAACAGCGAACTTGTAGAAAAGACGCAATCCAACCTCATCGCATCAGGTCTTTTTAACTCGGTGCTCATTACTCATGGAGAAGACCCCTATTCTAATGGGGAGCTCCCGATGAAGATCGAAGTCAACGAAACAAAACATCAAAGTGTCAACGTAGGGGTCAGCTATCAAACTGTCTTTGGACCTGGTATTACATTTGGTTGGGAAAATCGCAATGTCGCCGGAATGGGACGGCGCCTCTCTTTCCAGGGCGATGTCACTTTTATTAGTCAAACAGGGGTCGCTACCTATCTTCATCCCGACTTTTTTGTCCTCGATCAAGATTATATTTGGCGCGGGGAAGCGGAGCATGAAGCCCTCTTTGCCTACTCGATGCGCTCTTATAATTTAATGAATCGAGTCGATCGCAGATTTGGAAAACGGATACGCCTCGGGATGGGGTTACAAGGAGAGCGCCTCTTTATTACAGCTAGCAAAAAACAAAATGGGGAATTTTGGTTAGCTGAAATACCGCTCTATGTCCGCTTTAGTACTGCAAATGATCTGCTCGATCCCACAAAGGGGGTTGTTTTAGAAGGCACTCTCATTCCCTCGATTAATATTCGAGAATCCACTAACGCCTATTTTACTCAGACAATTTCTGAAAGCTCCTACTTTCCTCTCAACAAAAGTCGGTCCGTTGTGATCGCGCAAAAGCTGACCTTAGGAATGACCTGGAGCGATTCGTTAGAAGTCATTCCTTTATCCAAGCGTTTTTTAGGCGGCTCTGAAGAAGATCTCCGAGGTTATCGCTACCGCACTGTAAGTCCACTTCTTGATAACAAACCCATTGGGGGAAGATCTGCTGTTTATTTTACGCTTGAAACACGGCTTCGTGTCAGTAAAGCAATTGGACTTGTCCCCTTTTTTGATGTGGGCAATGTCTATTCCACCCTATTTCCAACATGGGATGGAAAATGGTTAAAATCGACAGGTCTTGGGATCCGCTATTTCTCTTTTATGGGACCGTTTAGATTGGATGTTGCCTTTCCTTTAAATCGAAGAAAAGGGATCGATCCTGTATATAAAATATTAGTTAGCATTGGACAGACATTTTAGGGATGGTAAGGAAAGAAATTTTATAGTTATATAGGAGAAAAACGGTTCAGATTTTGAGTATTTGTCCGCAGCAGGTTTTTTTTCTACCCCTGCAAGGGAAAATACTCAATAGATGAATCGATTTTTCCCTATAGAACTGTAAAAGTTATTTTATTACAATCCCTCAGGGGCCTTATGAACTTGATTGTATTGAAATGCATCCGCGCTTTTTTTGCTCTTCTTCTACTTAGTTTTACTCTTCTATGTTCCCTTCTCGCTCTTTTGCAGACAAATTGGGGCAGAGGAAAACTTGAGAAAATCGCAATCCAAGAGCTAAAGACACATGGAATTACAGCTAAAATAGAGGGACTCCATGGAGAAATTCCTTTTAGTTGGGTGATCGATCACTTGGAATTATCTTTTTCAGAGGGTGAAGAACTCCTCCTTCGAGATCTCACATTGCGCCTTGCCGTCTTTCCCTTATTCAAAAAGCAGCTCTCCATCGACTATTTAAATATTGAAGAAGCCACCTATCAATCTGGATTCCGGTCAATCCCAGGGTCCGTGTCCATTGATGGGATCAAAGCTATCTTAAAAGAACAAATCGAAACACTATCCCCTCCCTGCCACCTAAAAATCAAAACATTGAAAATTGCAAATGCATCCATTTCTGATCCACCCGTCTCATTTGCTCTCAATGCAAAGGGAACATGGAAGAGAAACAATAAAGCCTTCTCTTGTAATATTAAGTTAAGTCCCCCGAATACATCATTTGTCTATGCAGAATTTTTCTTAAACGGGAATAAGGCAAAAGCTGTAATCGACTTAGGCCTCAAAGCGCGCATCGACTCTCTCCAAGATTTACCCATCCTTTATCCTATTACATCGGACGGAAAACTTCTCATCGAAACACTCCTGTCGGGCCCCTGGAACACATGGGAATCTCTTCTTTGGGATAGCCCATCGATAGCAGCACCTCTTGAGGGAAGCTTTAGAGCCAGTCTACAGGATCTAAAAACATCTAAATATCCCTTATTCAATAGAAATTGGTTTACTCGATTGCATTTTAGAGTTCAAAAAGATGCCCCCCTGCATATCGAAGAGTTAAAACTTTTAAGTGATCTGATCTCCATCTCTCTTAAAGCAGATATTACACAAGACCTCTTCTACAGTAAAATCATCCTTGATTTTTCTCTGCCGAACCTCTCCCTCGCCTCCCCATT
Organism: Chlamydia trachomatis; assembly: GCA_945861735.1. Taxonomy (GTDB): domain Bacteria; phylum Chlamydiota; class Chlamydiia; order Chlamydiales; family Rhabdochlamydiaceae; genus CAMAVL01. Next base: position 420 of record CAMAVL010000054.1, on the reverse strand, counting down.
ACTAGATGGAAAACTGGACGGAAAAGCCTATTACAATGCGATGCATATGAAATGCCATTTGTTAACAGATGCTTTACAGGTTCGCGATTTTAAGTGGGAAAGCGTTGAGGCTCTTTTACAAACCCATCTATTAAATCCTGCATTTTCACGCATTCCTCTTGAGGGTTCTCTAAAATTTTCCGCGGATACAGGCATTATTCCGTTTAAAGGCTCCTTTGGATTTGAATGGGATGCCATTTCACATCTCAACTTCTCTGATATTTTAGTTCAGTTATACCCAACTCGGTCAGCAACTTGGAATTTGGACCGCGCCAAAGCCCCGGGGATCGTCGATCTTAAGTCGCCCCATATTGTTAATATGGGGCGACTTAAGATCGATGATCCGCGGGAGATTTCGCGCAGGTCCAAATCCAAGTTCAT
>CAMAVL010000053.1 GCA_945861735.1 Chlamydia trachomatis | reverse complement strand
TTGCTGGCAGCTGCGGTGGCGCTCCAATAGCTATTATTCGTCAATACATTGAACAGCAACAAACCCCATGTTAGCCAAAAATCCAATTACGCTGTTGGCGCTCTTGACCCCGCCCTAAAGGGCGGGGTTTGCCGCGCAGAGGATCAAATACAATAAGGATTCGACCTTTTTTAGTTGCCTTGGAGAGATACCAGAAAAGATTACTCCAATCATCTGGCTTAACGCCAGGAATACCAGCTCTTTCAAGCTGACGCGCAAAATCATTACGTTGGGTTTGAGCTCTTGTCTTGCGAACTGGAGGATTTCCAGAAAAGAAATAGCTTTTCATTTCTTTTCCAAATTCTGCAAGGAGCCTGCTTTTTCCAATACGTCTTCTACCTCTGACAACAATAAGGCTGGCATTTTTTTTGTCCGAAAGCCCTTTAAGCCGAGTCATTTCAGCTTCACGTCCTATAAACTGAGATGGCTTCATTTTAAGTCCTACATTCTATACTGCAGTCGGCCTGTAGATTGAGAGCTCTTAATACGCTACAAAGACCCACTAAAGGAACAATTTTTGGATCAGTACTTGCGGCTGCAAGCAGATCAACAAAATCTTTGGCTTGCAAGAGACTACTAGACCGTTGTATAAACTTGGTTTCGCGAGCAATTTTTTCTAATTCGCTTGGGAGGAAAATTTTCGCCGTTTTTTTTTAGGTCTTTCCATGCGTTAGTGAAGGTGTCTAAGGCTCTCATTTTGTTTCTCCGGTTCTTTTGTTTTTTCTTTGTAAAAAAACAATATGAGGACTGGAGAATTTTTAATCAACCTTAAAGTTTTAAGAATCAGCGACTAACTGGGATGTTGTTAACAAATATTTTGATAGCTTGATGCGTATGCGCACACGGGCACGGAGAAGAGGTTACGCAAGAGGTCTAATGTATCTGGAAATATAAGATGAAATATCGAACAAAAAAAAACGCTGTGACGAGCGCTAAGGAACTAAGCGTTCGCCACCACCACCCACTACTATAGAACCAGCGATCTGCGTCTTTTGAATTTATCCAAATACTCGAGCGCTTTTCCAGTTCCCAAGCACACAGCAAGAAGTGGATTTGGAGCAATGATGACAGGTAATCCAGATGCTTTAATTAGGGCTTTATCGATCCCCTTAATTAAAGCGCCACCACCTGCTAATACCATCCCTCTTTCAACGAGGTCGGCTGCAAGCTCTGGAGGGCATTTTTCTAAAGTGAGTTTGACATTTTCAACGATTTGTTGGATCGGCTCGGCTAGACACTCTCGAATTTCAACGGAGTTAATCCGTTTCGTGACGGGCAGGCCAGCTACCTGATCGCGACCTCTGACTTCCATTTCCAACTCGTGATCCCCTAACGGATAGGCGGATCCGATGGTCATTTTAATCTCTTCAGCAGTACGTGGTCCAATCATTAAATTGTAGGTACGGCGCATATAATTGATGATGCACTCATCAAACTCATCCCCCGCAATGCGAAGCGATCTGGATTCGACAATGCCGCCAAGAGATATGATGGCAATTTCTGTCGTTCCACCACCGATATCAATAATCATGTTAGCGGACGGTTCGTGAACAGGAAGGTCGACTCCAATCGCTGCTGCCATCGGCTCTTCGATGAGGATCACTTCTTGCGCGCCAGCACGCATGGCAGAATCTTCAACCGCGCGTTTTTCAACACCTGTAATTCCTGACGGTACGGCAATTAAAATTTTAGGCCTAAAGAGACTGCGTACAGGAGTCACCCGTTTGATAAGCGCTTTTAACATCCCTTCTGCAATTTCAAAATCGGCAATCACACCATCTTTCATTGGGCGGACGGCTAAGATCCGTCTTGGCGTTTTTCCCAACATCGCTTTCGCTTTGTGACCTACCGCCAACACTTCATTAGTCGCTGCATCGACTGCCACAACGGATGGTTCAGCTAGAACGATCCCTTTTCCCCGGACATACACAAGGGTATTCGCGGTTCCTAAGTCGATCCCGATATCATTGGATAAAAGCCCCGAAACATTACCGAATTGATTGGCGAGACTGCGCCCGAATTTTCCAAATATATTTTTAAAAGCTGACTGATTGTAATTCGACATGTTATACTGGACTCCCGTGACCAATTTTTAAGTCTTTAAAAGCTCCAATACATCTTCCCATGTGAGCTTGGCTATAACTTCATCATCGCAACTTACCACTTTCTTGACCAATCCTTTTTTCTTCTTTTGCATTTCTGCAATTTTCTCTTCGATTGTTCCCAAAGTAATCAGTTTATACGCTGAGACCGATTTCTTCTGTCCCATCCGATGAACGCGATCGGTCGCCTGACTCTCAACGGCTGGGTTCCACCACATATCGTAATGAATGACCGTATCTGCTCCAACTAAATTCAAACCGGTTCCTCCAGCTTTCAATGAAACAAGGAAAACGGGAATCGAAGCTGTTTCATTAAATTGCTTGACGACCTCTAGGCGATTTTTGCTCGATCCATCCAAATAGACAAAGGGGATCCCTCTTTGCTCAAAATCTTCACGCATAATTTGTAACATGCGTGTGTATTGAGAGAAAATAACCGTTTTATGGTTCCCTTCGATGAGCGTCTGAACAAGTTCAATGAGCATGTCATATTTGGAAGAATCGCCGACCTCTGCCTTTTCTTTTGCAAAAATAGCCGGGTGGCAGCAGATCTGTTTTAATCTAGTCAATGTCGCAAGCACATGAATTTGAACCCGATCAAAGCCTTCTTTCTCTACTAATTTGACAAGCTGATCGCGCGCGGACTGAGCATATGAGCGATAGAGCTCTAGCTGAACGTCAGAGAGCTGGCAGTGGTAGATGATTTCAGAAATCGGCGGCAGATCATCCAGAACATCGCTTTTCATCCGGCGTAAAATAAAGGGCGCTACTTTTTTGCGTAAATACTCAATATTTTTCACCTGTTCCTTTCCAGAAACGCGGATATATTTTTCAATAAATCTCTCATAGGTACTTAAAAATGAAGGCATCAAGAAATCAAATAGGCTCCAGAGCTCATCGAGTGAATTTTCAATGGGTGTACCAGAGAGGATCAAGCGATGCTCTGCCTGAACCTGCTTCACCGACCTCGCATTGCGCGTGCCTCTATTTTTAATATGCTGCGCTTCATCTAAAATCACATAAATAAAACGCTGCAGCTTATACAGTTCAATATCTTTTTGAAGAAGCGTATAGGACGTGACGAGGACATCGCATTGCTCAATCTGATCAATGACGCGTTTGCGATTTGAGGGAACCCCATCGACCACTTTTACTTGAATCTTCGGATTAAATTTTGCAAATTCCTCTTTCCAATTATAGAGAAGAGATGTTGGACACACAATAAGTGTTGGCCCCTTTTTCGTTTTCAATAATTGGGTGAGAGCAACAATTGCCTGCAATGTTTTACCAAGACCCATATCATCTGCTAAAATGCCATTAAGAAACATGGAACGGAGCCGCTCTAACCAGTGAACCCCTTCCGTCTGGTACGCGCGCAAGGTCGCCTTGACCTCTTTTGGCACATCAGAAAACACCAAACTCTTCTCCCCCAGCATCTGCTTGCGAATATCCATGAGTTGTTCACTCATCGAAAATGTAACAGGCAATCCTTCAAAATGAGAGGCATCGATGTTTGCCAAACTCCATAAAGGTCTTTGCATGGTGTGATCATCTAAAAGATCGATCCCCATCTCATCAAAGAGTTGGACAACCCCATTCAATCGATTGAGATCTAGGACAAGAATCTTAGAAAGGCGACCCGATTCAGCGTCCCCCTTTTTTACCCTTGCTTTCGGCGGATCCAATTCAATAAAGGCCTTCTTAGAACCCATACATTCCCACAGCTGATCGAGTCTAACGCCCTTTAAAGCGCCATCGACAATCAGTTCGATCTCATACAAGTCCACCCGGTCGGTATGACGTAGATTTAGAATAAACTGAGTCTGATCATAGATGAACTGATCCAGTAGATTTTGAGGACAATTAAAATGAACCCGATGTTGATTGCGCGGAATCACATCCGCCATAAACTCCACGATCTTCTTTTCTGATTTCGCAATATATACGCCCGTTTCCGCATTAAAGAGGAAATCTTGGAAGAGATCTTCGATGATCTGCCTCTCTTCAACAAGGTTCCGTGCTAACACACCGTCTTTAGTCACAAAAGCCGTGACATCTTCAACTGTGAGCTTCTCTGCAACAGATGGGATTTTTTGTGCGTCGTAATTAAAATGAAGCACCGCATCGAGCTCTCCATCTAAATAAGAGATATCGCATGTCGCCTCGACCGTTCCCACAAAAGGAATCGTCACAAAACCCTCGATTACCTGGGGATTTGCAACTTCTGCAAAACGGGTGATCTGAGGCAATGCATTCTCCACGAACGTTCCAAAAAGAGGCTCTGGAATCGTCATCTCCCGAATCTGCTTCAAATTTCTTAAATGCAATCTAGAAATATTATCTGAAAAGCGGTAGTAGCCATTGCGAAAGAGCAGGCTAGGTTTTGCGCAATTAAAGAAGCGAACCTCTTCTAACGTCAACACCTGCTCTCCAATTAAAATCGTTGGATTGATTAAAATTTTAGAGATCGGTGGCGGAATATGTTCCAAAGAAAAGCGGAGATGGGCTGCAATCGGGGAAAAGCGCAAAGGCATCTCCCAACTTCCCTCATATAGACCAGATAAAACAGGCAGATCTTCTTCTTGTGGAGAAAATCCATGAATCGCATAAGGAACGGAAGCTAACTCAAAGGCTCTTGCCAAAATCATTCCGAAGACCTCCACATCCAATTGAGCCACCCTCAAAGAGCGCTCGGATGTCGGATTATCCGAACATATAGCATGATCGCGGACCATTTGGACGATCTCTTTTTGCGCCCCATCAAAGGATTCCAAAGAAAAGCAATACCGCTTACCCCCAATAAAGACAGGCTCCTCGTAGCGAAGGGCTTCTAAAAATTGCTTGACTTGGCCAATATGTAAGGGCTTGGAGCGAAAAGGCAGCCGCAGGGCCATCTGAATCTCTATCGACTTCGATTCCGCGCCTAAAGTGGCAATGGGGGCAAAAATAAGCGCAAACTCAGCTAGGTCCACCTCAATTTTTTCCTGGGCTCTAAAAAAAGGAGAGGTCGCAAGCAGCTGAGAGGATGTGACATATTCTTGTAATAACTGTTTCTGGCAATGCTCTTCTTGCCTTTGAACTTCTTTTGTCTCAGCCGCCTTAATCTGCTCCATCAACTTATTTTTTGCCTCTTTGTCAATCCCCGTTTTTCCAGCAATCTGAATCACATCATTTTCCTTAGAAAACGCCACTAAAATCTTATCGAGGTGCTCTTCGAGATAAAAAAGAACAGCTGCTAAATGCTGACAATCATAATTATAAGGACAGTCGCAATCCGAGTCGGTTGTCTCACATTCGGAGCGATCGATTTCAATTTCACTCTCATAGTAATTATCATACTGCCCCATGACCTTGGCGCTGACTCTCATCGTTTTTGGATCGAGATGCAGCAATTTAGCAGAAATGACCTTTTGCTTGTCATAGAGCTCTTTTCCCTCTTTAACAATATTTGAGGAAAAGTCCTGTTTTAACTTACGAAAATTCAACATATAATATTCGAAACACTCGTTTTAAAGTTCACTATTTTTAAACCAGGAGTTATACCCAACTCGGTCAGCAACTTGGAATTTGGACCGCGCCAAAGCCCCGGGGATCGAATAGCGCAAATGGGGTTGTATTATTCAATACTAGCCCCATTTGCGCTATTCGATCCCTGGGGCTTTCACGCCAAAAAAAGTTTTTGTCTAATGTGACTTTGTCAAGATAAGAGCCCTAACTTCCTTACCTGGCCATCCTTTTACCTTTTTTCTTTAACCTAATCAAGGGAAATTCGAAATCCACTAAATATCTTTAGGTTTTTGATAGAGAGAAGAATTGCCTATTGATCCAAAAAAAACCTGTCGTTATACTCATCATCTTAAATTAATGCGGGTGTAGCTCAGTGGTAGAGCATCACGTTGCCAACGTGAGGGTCGTGAGTTCGAGCCTCATCACCCGCTAAATTTACAGGAGCCTAAATATGGAACAGACAGTAAAAGAACCTCAAGTTTTCCAAAACGACCAAGTCCGCTTTTCAGCCCATTATAAGCCAGGTTGCTTAGTGGAACTTGACGTCGAAGCTTTCTCCCCCCTGATTAAAGAAGCGCGCAAACGAGCGACCAAACAAATTTCTAAAGAAGTCGTCCTCCCAGGCTTCCGCAAAGGAAAAGGGGACTTAGCGATCATCTCTAAAAAATTCCCCGATCAAATTACTAAACAAGCTGAGCAAATCATTGGGGATATCGCTTTCCAAGAGTGCTTAAAACTCTCCAATATCCACCCACTCGACCGAGAAACAAAAATCTCCTATAAAATGAAAACCCATTCTTTAAATGGAGCCCTATTGACCCTAACTTTTGAGATCGCCCCACAAATCCCTCACATCGACCCAAAAACCATGCGCCTCAAAAAAGTGAAACGTCCAGAGGTTAGCGAAGATAAAATCAATGAAACAATCCGCCAAGTCCAACTCTTCTTTGCCGAATGGAAAGCCGTTAACGACAGACCTGTTAACCAAGGCGATTTCGTCCTTTTAGATGTCGATGTCATCGAAGACGCCCCTGCCACTTCCCTCTTTAATAGCACCCGCTTTGAAGTCACTGAAAAATCGATGGCTAAGTGGATGTACGATCTCGTATTAGGTAAAAACCAAGGCGATTCCGTCGAAGGAGTCAGCATTCCAGATGAGAGCGCTTCTCAAGAAGATAAAGAACTCCTCAAGCCTAAAAAAGTTCTTGTCAAAATTAAAGAGATCGATGAAGCGATAACACCTGAACTGAACGCTTATTTTCTACAAAAAATCGGCGTTAAGACCGTAGAAGAGCTTCATACAAATATCACCCACCTTCTTAATAAACAAGCGGACGCTCACGTCCAAGAAGCGAAAAGAGAACAAACGACAGAATTCCTTCTCAATGACCATCCGTTTGATCTTCCCCCCTCTTTAATTGAGAAAGAAACACGCTTCCGCCTCCAACAACTCATGGCAGACCAAGAGTTTCTCTCTTATTGGAATTCTCTCACTGCTGAAAATCGCACAAAAACAATCACAACGATCTATCAGCAATCCGAAAAAGCAGTGCGCATGTTCTACCTATGCCGCAAGATCATTTCTGATGCCAAGATCCAGATTTCAACACGAGACGTCGCCCCAGCCGCATCCTCTTCTTTGGAAATGATGCTCAATCCACAGATGTTGTTGCATACGCATAAGACACCCGAGATTGAACACGCTGAAGCCTTTTCTAAACTTGTTCTCGAAAAAGCAGAAGACTACGTGATCGCTCATGCAACGGAAGAAGAATTAGAAGTTACTAAGCAGTAAAAGAAGAAATTCATTTTTACCACGGAGGGCACAGAGGAAGAGGGATTTTTTCTTTCTCTGTGTCCTCTGTGGTAAACCATCTTAAAATTGCAGACTCGTAGCAACTAAACCTCCATGACAAAAACCCACTCTTGCTTATTAATCTCCTTCGTAGGCAATATACAAAAAAACACCTTTATTTGAGGTCTGATATGTACTCTATTCCCTATGTAATCGAAGATACAGGTCGTGGCGAAAGAGCCATGGACATCTACTCACGCCTACTTAAAGATCGGATCATCTTTATTGGCACTGAAATTAACGACCAAGTCGCTAATACAGTCATCGCCCAATTATTATTCTTACGTGCAGAAGATCCGAAAAAAGATGTCAACATCTACATCAACTCCCCAGGTGGTTACATCACCGCAGGTCTTGCGATCTACGACACAATGCGCTTTATGGGTTATGAGATTAACACCTATTGCTTAGGACAAGCAGCATCAATGGGAGCTCTTTTATTAGCCGCCGGCACTAAAGGCAAACGCTATTCACTACCGAACAGCCGCATTATGATCCACCAACCAAGTGGTGGCATTGGAGGGACCTCTGCTGATATCGCATTACAAGCTAAAGAAATTCTCCAACTCAAGCAAATTTGCGCAGGAATCATTTCAGAAGCAACAGGCCATCCCCTTCAAAAAATCCTAGAAGATTCAGAAAGAGACCTCTTCATGAATCCTGAAGAAGCCCTGAAATACGGCTTAATCGATAAAGTGGCTTCCCACACACAAAAAACCGCTATAGAAACTAAATCTTAAAGTACGAGCTGACATACTATGGGAAAAAAAGAAAAAGAAAAAGTAAACGCAATCTGCTCCTTTTGCGGCAGAGCGGAAGAAGCTGTTGAGAAACTGATTTCAGGTCCCGACTCCTACATTTGCGATAAGTGCGTCCGCCTATGCATGGAGATTGTCGATAAAAAACCAGTGCATCACGAGCTTAAAATTCTTAAACCCATAGAGATTAAAACAGCCCTCGACGCCTATGTCATCGGTCAAGAACGCGCAAAAAAAACAATCTCTGTTGCCGTGTACAACCACTACAAAAGAATCCGCGCGATCCATAAAGAGAGCGAAGTCGAGTACAGCAAGTCCAATGTGCTCCTCCTAGGTCCTACAGGTTCTGGAAAGACCCTCATGGCAAAAACCCTTGCAAACATCCTCGATGTTCCCTTCGCAATTGCCGACGCGACAACGCTTACTGAAGCTGGATATGTGGGAGAAGATGTTGAAAACATCATCCTGCGCCTCCTTCAATCTGCCGACTACGATGTCGCACGAGCCGAGTACGGAATCATCTACGTCGATGAGATCGATAAGCTCCGCAAAACAACGAGTAACGTCTCCATCACACGCGATGTATCCGGAGAAGGTGTTCAGCAAGCGCTCTTAAAAATCGTTGAGGGAACCATTGCGAACGTCCCCCCAAAAGGCGGCCGTAAACACCCAAACCAAGAGTATATCCGCGTCAACACGCAAAACATCCTCTTCATCGTTGGTGGCGCCTTTGTGCACCTCGAAAAAATGATCGCAAAACGCCTTGGAAAAACGACAATTGGCTTTGACGCTGCAGATTCGCGCCAATTTGATCCAACAGAGACCAACTACCTTCTCTCTAAAGTCGAACCCGAAGATCTCATTCAGTTTGGAATGATCCCCGAGTTTGTCGGTCGATTTAACAGCATTGCCAACTGCAATGAGCTCACCATCGAAGATCTCGTTGAAATTCTCACACAGCCTAAAAACGCCATCATCAAGCAGTATCAAAATCTCTTCACAGAAGAAAATGTGCAGCTACGTTTTACAGAAAGTGCACTCCGCGCCATTGCTGAAAAGGCAAAAGCGACTGGAACTGGAGCTCGAGCATTGCGTATGATAGTGGAAAGTCTCTTATTGCAACTGATGTTTGATGTCCCCTCTGATCCGACGATCAAAGAGGTTATAGTGAACGATGCCTGCATTAAAGAGAATGCCGCCCCAGAACTTATCCGCTCTCACACGGCTTAATCTATCTCGTTCTCAACAGCTTGAGGATAGATGACTTCGTAGTGATTAATGCCGTTAAACCATAATCTTCCGCTAGCAGGAAGGACTTCTCCGTCTTGTGAATAGATGGATTCTCGACTCTCATTTTGAACTCTGCTGTCTATAGGAAGCTTTAAAGCATCAGCTGCTGCGAGCTTCTGATAAACTTCTCCCCAAATACCCATCGGCAGTACACGATCTCTGATAAAGTCTTCAACAGGAACTCCACCTATTGTATTCTCTTCAGGGAATTCTACAAGCTCTCCAGCTACGTCATGCAAAGTGGCATACTTAGAAGGATCGCTTCTAATCGTCTCAGCCACTCTTTGACGCAAATAATGCACAAAGCAAAGAACCTTCGAGCTATCTCGTAGCTGAGCTTCTACTGCAGCAGGAACTTTAATTGCCTCTAACACCTCGATCAACTTCGCTTTGTAAATGGCAATTGCAGGGTTTATATCTGCTCTTATTTGAGCAATTACGACGCCAATCTCGGATACCTTCCCCGCTAAATGCTCTAAATACATAACTATTAAACTGCTATACAAACAGTTTCCATCTCCGACAATCTCTCTATGTTGATCAAATCCTTCAGGTAGTGCAACATCTGTTCTGTAAATTCAGGCTATTGGATTTGGCTTAGACAGAAAGCGCTGGGCAAAAAATGGTCTGAAATCACATTCTTCTTTTGAACTCGTTTCAAAAATCTAAAGGAGACGTATGATTTCAGACCAAATTAAG
>CAMAVL010000052.1 GCA_945861735.1 Chlamydia trachomatis | reverse complement strand
AACGCTCGAGCTCTGTTCGATCTGTCTCACTGCAAACTATGGGAACGGCTCGACGTGGCATTTTTTTTCTCCAGGTTGATTTTACCTGGAAGACACTATGCCACACAGCGCTAAATACTATCTCTAATTTATTGAATTAGACACTAGTATAACTTGAAAAAGTCTCATTGACCAAGGCTTTTTTGTACATCGAGGTTGACATTTTTTGAGGGTTCCTCGATTTTGAGGAGCACCACTTTTGGTATACCCTCATGGAAAAAATGGACACAATGACTCCTTCTTTTATTCAGTTAAAGCTTCAAAACCCCCATCAGTTTTTAGGTTTGCACACACTCGATGATAAGACAAAAGTGATTCGGATCTATCGCCCGGGCGCTAGAGTCGTTCATCTCGAGGTGTTTGGAAGGATCGTTGAGGCGGATCGGATCGATCCATCGGGACTATTTGCCTATACCTGTCCATCAAATACGACAGCATTAGATTATCGCGTCTATCATCAAAGTGGGCTTTTAGCGCATGACCCCTATGCATTTGAATCCACGTTTGGAGATGTGGATGCGCATTTATTTTCTAAGGGAGTGCATTATAAACTTTATGAGGTTTTGGGCGGGCGGCTCTGTGAGCATCAAGGGATAAAAGGGGTTAAATTTGCTCTTTGGGCACCGAATGCAGCCTCTGTTGCTTTGGTCGCAGATTTTAACCACTGGAATGGACGGATCAATTTTATGCGTTCGATGGGGTTTTCGGGAGTGTGGGAACTGTTTGTTCCAGGACTTGAAAGTCATGAAAAATATAAATTTGAAATCCATGCGCTGGATGGGTCCGTTCGATTGAAATCGGATCCGTATGCGCTGTGGAGCGAAATGCGCCCGTCTACCGCATCGGTGACATATGACGTGAACCGATTTGCCTGGAAAGATCAGCAGTGGATGGCGCAGCGCCCAAAAAGAGGATCTTCTTTTCCATTGAATATCTATGAGCTTCATTTGGGCTCTTGGAAAATGAAGGGATCACATTTTTTAAACTATCGAGAAATCGCATATCAATTGGCCTCTTATTGCAAAGAGATGGGATTTTCTCATGTGGAGCTCATGCCGATAGCTGAGCATCCGTTAGATGAATCGTGGGGCTATCAGGTGACTGGTTTTTTTGCAGTGACGAGCCGCTATGGCACGCCAGAAGATTTTCAGTACTTTGTCAATCACTTGCATAGCCAAGGGATTGGAGTCATTCTCGACTGGGTCCCAGCCCACTTTCCAACAGATGTGAGCTCTTTAGCGCAGTTTGATGGATCGTACCTCTATGAACATGCAGATCCCCGTTTGGGATTTCATCCCCATTGGAACACCAACATTTTTAATTATGGGCGTCTAGAGGTTTCTAATTTTCTGATCGCAAGTGCTCTATTTTGGTTAGATAAAATGCACATCGATGGATTGCGTGTCGATGCTGTTGCCTCGATGCTTTATTTGGATTATGGAAGGAAGGAAGGGGAGTGGATTCCCAATGCCTATGGAGGCCGGGAAAATTTAGATGCGATTGCTTTTATCAAACACCTCAATGCAACTGTCCGTAATTATTTTCCAACAGCACTGATGAGCGCAGAGGAGTCAACCTCCTTTACGGGTGTGTCCCATCCTCTTGAATGGGGTGGATTGGGATTTGATATGAAATGGAACATGGGATGGATGAATGATACGCTCCGCTATTTTCATAAGGATCCTATCTGTCGCGCCCATCATCAAAACGATTTGACATTTGGCCTTGTTTATGCATTTTCAGAGCGATTCATGTTGCCCTTATCTCATGATGAAGTCGTCCATGGAAAGGCTAGTTTGCTCTCTAAAATGCCAGGAGATGATTGGCAGAAATTTGCAAACATGCGCCTTCTCTACGGCTATCAAATGTGCCAGCCGGGTAAGAAATTGCTATTCATGGGAGCGGAATTGGGGCAGTGGCACGAATGGAATTGCAAGCAAGAGATTGCATGGGATCTTTTGCAACATGCGCGCCATCAAGAATTGCAGCTCTGCATTAAGGATTTCAACCACTTTTATCATGCACAAAGACCCCTTTGGGAATTCGACTTTGATGGCAAAGGCTTTGAGTGGGTTGATTTTACAGATAGGCATAATTGCACTTTAAGTTATTTGCGCAAAGCAGAGCATTCTTATTTGCTGTGCGTGCACAATTTTACGCCAACGTATTTGGGCTCTTATTTTGTCCGGTTAAAAAATGTTGCAGAAATCGTAGAAGTATTCAATACGGATAGAAAAGAATATGGAGGTTCTGGCATGATTTCTTCCGAGATCCAGATCGTTCGGGACTCTCAAGAAAAACATATTGGGGTTGAAATTCAACTCTCGCCTCTTGCAACCATGATTTTTGAAGTGCGCTTTTTATGAAAGTCTCTAGACAAGCCTATCAAGACCTCATCGAAGAAATCCGGGAGCACGACCGGCATTATTTCGTCTATGCTAAGCCTCAAATTTCTGATTACGAATACGATCTGCTTTTAAAAAAACTAGCAGATATTGAAGGGCTCCATCCGGATTGGGTAAGCTACTCCTCTCCTACGCAGAGAGTTGCACAAAGTGCGACGAAAGGATTTATCCAAGTCTCTCACCGCTTTCCCATGATGTCCCTTGCAAATACCTATTCCAAGGAAGAGCTTGAAGATTTTATCAAAAGAGTGCACAAACTTTTAGGGCATGCTGCGGTGACTTTTTCTGCGGAACTGAAAATGGATGGCGTAGCTGTGACTGGCCTCTATGAAAAAGGGGTTTTTACTCAAGCGCTCACACGAGGAGATGGAAAATCAGGTGATGAGATCACTTTGAATATGAAGACAATCCGCTCTGTTCCTCTTGAATTGAAAGGTCCTCATACGCCAGTTATATTTGAAGTGAGGGGGGAAGTCTTTATGAAACATGAAGTGTTCCAAAGGCTCAATGAAAAAAAACAAGAAATGGGGGAGGATCTTTCCGTTAATCCCCGCAATGCGGCAGCAGGTTCTTTAAAACTGCTTGATCCAAGGGAGGTATCTCACAGATATTTAAGTGCCGTTTTTTATGGAGTGGCTGATGAAAATAACGCCCCATTTGATACACAAATGGAGTGCCACCATTTTTTAAAAAAAGCGGGGCTTCCCGTTTTTTCAGAACATCAAATCAAACTCTGTCATAGTGTTAAAGAAATTCTGGAATTTGCAGATCAGATTGAAAAAATGCGTCCCAAATTGCCCTTTGATATCGATGGGATTGTCATTAAAGTTAATGAGCTCAAATACCATGACGAACTTGGGGTTACAGGAAAGAGTCCTAGATGGGCGGTAGCTTATAAATTCGCTCCAGAACAGGCAATGACCCAAATCAAAGAGATCACCGTGCAGGTGGGAAGAACAGGTGTCTTAACGCCCGTTGCTGAACTAGAACCCGTATTTGTATCGGGAAGCACAATCTCTCGAGCAACTTTACATAACCAAGAAGAGGTAGAACGTAAAGGGATCCGAGAGGGGGACTTTGTCGTGATTGAAAAAGGGGGAGATGTCATCCCTAAAGTTGTCGAAGTGGATTTAAAGAAGCGTTCCAAAGACAGTTGCCCCTGGAAAATGCCAACCCATTGCCCCTGCTGCAAAACGCCTGTCGTCCACGCAGAAGAAGAAGTTGCAGTGCGCTGCCCCAATCCCGACTGTCCGGAGCAGAAGATGCGCCAGATTGCTTACTTTGCAAGTAAAGACGCAATGGATATCGATCATCTTGGCGAAAAAATAGTCGAGCAGCTTTTTACAACAGGGTTAGTGAAAAGCGTCGTCGACCTCTATACGTTAACAGAGTCTGATTTAACAGAGCTTGAAGGATTTAAAGAAAAATCGATCCATAATTTACTCACAAGCATCGATCAGTCGCGGCATGTCTCTCTAGAACGATTTATTTTAGCCCTTGGAATTAAGTTCGTTGGTGAGGGGACTGCAGAAATTTTAGCTCGAGAAGTCGGCGATATCGATACATTAGCTAAAATGGACGTGCAGCAACTTAAAGAAATCAGCGGGATTGGCGATAAAACAGCTGCATCAATCTCTGATTATTTTTCCAATCCGCTACATCTTAAAGAGATCCATCAGCTCTTAAAATGTGGAATCAAACTCAAGTCCACCAAAATCGCGTATCGCACAGATCATCTCTTTTCAGGAAAAACATTTGTGCTGACAGGTTCTTTGCAAAAATACACTCGAGCAGAGGCCACTCAGATGATCAAAGAGAGAGGGGGAAAGGTGACTGGATCTGTCAGTCAAAAAACCCATTTCCTTCTAGCGGGAGAAGATCCCGGCTCAAAGCTTGATAAAGCAAAAGAATTACAGATCAAAATTCTCACCGAAGAAGAATTCGAGAATCTCTGTGTCTAAAGAAATATCTATCCTTTTTTTGTCAAATTCGATAAATTAAAAAATCAACGCATTTCAAATTCGGAGTTTGTACATGAACAGTTCTTCTCGATCGATCCTCTTAAGTGCTCTTACAACTTTTTCGACTTTTGCTTATGCAGCTCAAGACTCCACTCCTTCATCCACACAGCAGATGCCGAGCCAATACCATGGGGATATCACTCCACTTGCAGGGCCGATTGTGCGCGAGTGGGCTGGGTTGTATGTGTCGGCGGATTTTATCTATTGGCAGATGAGAGAAGATGGGCTCGAATATGCGCATGATGGTGTTACGACTTCAGGCGCTACAGCTTCTAAACAAGGGGGCTATAAGAACTTCGATTTTGCTTATGAGCCGGGTTTTAAGGTAGGCCTAGGAACAAATTTTAGACATGATGGTTGGGATCTGTTTTTGAATTACACTTGGTTTGAAAACTCTCGAACAGCGCATGCGTCCGTGCATTCTTCAAGAGGGGTCTTAGATGTTATTGAATACGATGGAACATTCCCTGATTCTTCCATTAAAGCAGAAGCTCACTGGCATTTGCTCTTTAATGTCGTCGATTTTGAGTTAGGCAGAAATTTCTATATTAGTCAACATTTGGCAGTGCGCCCGTTTATTGGGTTAAAAGCCTCTTGGATGAGTCAGCGGTTGAACGTCAACAACTATCCACAATCAGGTGGAGAGCATCTCCTTAAGCAAAAGCAGCACTTTTGGGGTGGAGGATTGCGAGGTGGGGCGATTACAGACTGGCATTTTACGCGTAACTGGAGCTTATATGGGAATTTAGCTCTAGCGGAACTCTATAGCTTGTTTCAAGACAAACTTCATGGTGTACAGGCCTTTCAAAAAAGAATCTTCCATACGATTGTTCCTGTTCTTGAAATGGGATTAGGTGTGCGCTACGAAACATTTTTCTCTCAAGATCGCTATCAACTATTTGCTCAACTCGGATGGGAGCAGCAGGTGTGGTGGGGTCAAAACCAATTTATTTTAACAGATGCGCCTAATATGAGTTCAAATAACCTTGTGCTTCAGGGTTTAGATCTCAAATTCGGATTTAATTTCTAAGCTGCAAAACAAGAGACATTGAGACGAAATATCTCGGGCTCCTGTTTTGTGGTTTCTTTTATGATAGTATTTCCGATTTCTATATGGAAAGGATGTGTTTGAATGCGCGCTGGTAGGCGGTACTGCTCGCGTAAGGCTTCAAGTTTTGCGCTTTCAATTGTTAAATAGTGTCTAGTGAGGCCTCTCACTTCTATCGAATAATACCCTGTAATTTCAAAGGCAAAGGGTTGCCCTATTTCCTTGACTTCACCCCATTTGGAAGCGCGTTCATATTCGGAGCTCATCATGACGGGAATCAGAGAGTGATTGCCTAAAAGAGAGGTGCATTTTCGGGATAATTTGAGATAGAGCAGATTGTCGATACGCTTAACTAAAAAGCCAATTTGGAAAAGGGGCAAACGAAAGTTTTTATAGATGGAAGAGGAACTTAAGAGCCTTTTAGGTTCCTCTTCTTGTGTTTCGCGCAACAAGTGGGGATTTGAGAAGGGGCGTGGTGGGCTATCAAAAAAACGCGCAGGGCGTTTGACTCTAAATAGGGGATGGGGAAGCTCTGGGACTTGTAGATATCTTGCAGGATACGTTTCACTTTCGTTTTTTTGTGTTAGGCTGTCAAAAAAAACCTTTAATAATTCGATGCAGTGAATGATTGTCTCCTTCTTTTTTCTTAAAACGCGAAAAAGAAGGGGCTTTTCTGCTTCAAAATGATTAAAAAAAAGTTGATTAATGAGGGCTTGAGCGGGATTAATCGTACTGATAGAGCTGGAATAATAGATTTTTAAAGGGATATGGGAGCCCTTTGGAAGAGGAGATGGAAGAAAATAGGGGAATCCCGCAATACGGGAGCTAATTAAGTTTATTTTATGCATTTCGCTCTGTTTTTAGTTGTTTTATTCAATAATTTTAACAAATTGTTTTGTTTTTGTACATGTATAGACGTGGCGAATTAGACAACAAAACATTTGAAAAATAAGTCCCAATCCCATATAAGGAAAATATACTGTGGGGTATTTTATGGCTAAGAGTGTTGCAGATAAAATGATTGTGAAGTGTGGTGTGATTGGAGGTGTAATTATTTTTTTATGGGGAATGCTTGCGTGGATTGTATTTCCTTGGCAATCGCAAGTGCTCAAGAAATTTAACAATGAACAGATGGTGTATGACGTCATTAAAGAGAATATGACAGAGAGCGGGGTGTACGTCCTTCCAAACATGTATACTTATGCATCAGGAATGGATCAGCAGCAGCTGAATAAAGAGGCTGTGGATCAAAACAAAATGATGTTAGCGGGTCCTGTTATGTTTGCAGCTGTCACTCAAGAAGGTGTTTCAGACAAAATGACAATCGGTTCTTTTATTGTGTATCTAATCATCCAAATCGTTGGTGTGACTGCAGCGGTATGGTTGCTTAGCAAAACGATGATTAGGGGTTTTAAGCATCAGGTGCTTTTTTTTACTTGTTTTGGCGCTTTGATTGGATTGCTCGGAATCTTGCCTTTATGGACTTGGTGGGGTTTTTCCATAGCTTATGTGTTCACATGCTGGATTCAATTGGTGATCGGCTGGTGTTTGGCAGGTCTTGCGATCGCAAAACTTAAGTAAAGAGGGAATTGCAAAACTCCATTTGAAATCCAAATTCGCGCTTTTAACATCGGATTCGGATTTTTCGCAAATCGCCTATGTCCAATAGGATATGTCAATTTGCGAAAAACCGAACCGACGTTAAAACCATCAAATTTGGTCTCCAAAGCTTCAGTTATGAAACTCCCTCTAAAGTCTAATATCATAAGGGTCGCATCATGCGACCCTTTTGTTATCCCACAATACGTAATCTAGGAAGAGAAGGGCCTTCTAGGCCTATCGTTTCGCCAAGAATTGTTTGGTGGCTATATCCTGTGACCTTGATTTTTTGCAACGTTCCAATCATGCTATCATTGCCAGAGAAGAGGGCGTTTTTCCAGCAGCGCGTGCGTCCTTTAAATTGGGTTTCATCCCGATTGCGTTTTTCAACGAGGACCTCAACTTCCACTCCAAGTAAAGCTTGTCTTTGTTCATTACAAACCTCTTCATGAAGGGAGAGGAGTCTTTGTAATCGCTGTTGCTTGACCTCTTCAGGGATGTCGTCGTTCCAGCGAAATGCAGGAGTGCCTTTTCTTGGGCTATAAGCAAAAATAAAGGCAACGCTGTAGCGGATTTGTTTGCAGATATCGTAGGTCTGTTGAAACTCTTCTTCTGTTTCTGTTGGAAATCCAACGATGATATCCGTTCCAAGAGATACATTTGGAACAATCTGCGTGAGAAGATTTACTTTTTCTAAGTATTGTTCAACGGTATAGATCCGATGCATCTTTTTTAAAATGCGATTAGATCCCGCTTGAACGGGGAAATGGACGAATTCACAGGCGGAAGGGAGATCTCGGATGGCGTGCATTAATTCAAGGGTGATATCGACAGGATGACTCGTCATGAAGCGCACGCGTGCAAGTCCTGGAATTTTATCCAGTCTATAGAGGAGGTCGTGAAAGAGGCAGTTCCACTCGGGTTTGTCTTTACCATAACTATTAACGTTTTGGCCAAGGAGGGTGATTTCTTTATAGCCTTGGGCCACAAGCTTTTTACACTCTTCAATAATGCTATTAGGATCGCGGGAGACCTCTTGTCCTCGGGTATAGGGAACCACACAGTAGGTGCAAAACTTGTCGCAGCCGCGGATGATAGACACAAAGGCCTTAACGGGGTCATCCCGTTTTGCAATGAGATAGTCTAAATTTTCTTCAAATTGATCGTCTGTCCGGATTGTTTGTAACCCTGTTGTCAAAACATGATCGATCACATTATTGAGTTCGCTGATATTATTTGTTCCGATGATGAAATCAACGTGGGGGAGCTTGCGAAAGAGGCTTTCTTTTTTTGCCATGGCCATGCAGCCGGTTACCCCAATGACTGCTTTTTTATTGCGACACCTGCCGATCTGGCCCAGTTTTCCCATTACCTTCCTTTCGGCAAGATCTCGAATAGAGCAGGTATTAAAGAGTAGGAGGTCTGCAAGGTCCTCATCTTGAGTCCTTTTCAAGCCTCTTTTTTCTAAAAGACCGACCATGATTTCCGAGTCGAGCTCATTCATCTGGCAGCCGTAAGTACGAATAAAAAAAGTGTTTAACTGTCGCATAGAGTATACATAGGGGGTGGGGTGTGACAAACGCTCGTTCCTCGCGTTCGTCACAGCGTTTTTTTTGCCTGGCATTTTGTCTTATGTTTCCAAGCTGTATCTAAGACAGAAATACGCTGGAATAATTTAACGATGACAGACGCGAGGAACGAGCGTTTGTCATACCCCCACATATGGGGTAAAAAATGGCTAAATTCTACCGCAATAGGAATCTTTTGTCATTAGTATAAATTTTTTTACAGGATAAAAAAAGAAGAATCGAAAAATCCATTTGGCAAAAAAGAGTAAAAGACATACACTATGGCCATCTTTAAAACTTCTATTACAACTTTGAAGGCTTATACCATGCTCCCGAAGAAGAAAAATACAACGAGCCTCCTCACAAAAGAAGAGGTCCGCATTACCCGTAAATGGTTTCTCTTAGACGCTTCAGGCAAGACGCTTGGCCGTTTAGCAACAGAGGTCACTAAGATCTTAAGAGGAAAACACAAGCCTGATTTTACTCCCTATGTTGATGGAGGAGATGGTGTTGTTATTATCAACGCTAAGAAAATCAAGGTAACTGGAGCTAAAGAGGCCCAAAAAATTTATCGCTACCATACGGGCGCTATGAGTGGGATGCGTGAGATTCCTTACAGAATCATGAAAGATCGAAAACCTGAGTATATTTTGTTGCACGCGATTAAAGGGATGATGCCTAAAACGCGCTTAACGGATGCTCAGCTTAAAAAACTACGTATTTTTGCTGACGCAAGCCATGATCAGAAGGCTCAAAATCCGATTTCTGTAAATATTTAAACTACGAGCAGGACTTATGAAAGTACAAGAACAATTAGGAACAGGAAGAAGAAAAACTGCAGTTGCTGCGATTCGTCTTCGCCCAGGAACTGGGAAAATTGATGTTAATGGACGTAAATTTGAAGAATACTTCCCATTAGAGCTACAGCGTCAAGTGATTTTAGCTCCTTTAGTGAAGGTTTCTTCCCCAGAGAAGTACGATATTATTATGCGCGTTAAAGGTGGCGGAATCCAAGGGCAAATGATTGCGGCCCGCTTAGGGATTTCTCGCGCTCTTGTTCAAGAAAGTGAAGACCGTCGTCACGATCTAAAAGGCGTTGGTTTCTTAACTCGCGATCCTCGTAAACGGGAACGTAAGAAATACGGATTGGCTGGAGCGCGTAAACGCTTCCAATTCTCTAAACGCTAATTTTTATTTTTTAGATTTTATTGAAAAAAAACCTCGCAAGGTTCTTGCGGGGTTTTTTTATGTCCAAGTACAGAATAGAAGATGTGATTGAAAAGGAAAAATTATCAAACGCAAAATTTGTGTCTACAAAATCAGGGGCGATACAGTAAAATAAAAAAGTATAACTTCAACAGGAGGGCAAGATGTTTCATAAATTTGCAAGGTATATCACTACAGTATTTTTATTCTTTCAAGCAACTTTAATGGCTACGGAAACTAAATGTATAGAATGCGAAGAACATGCCTTCTCTCAAATGCAGACCTTTATAGTATCACCCCAAGATTTGCATTTCGATCAAAACAATATTTTTATGAACATAAATGGCTGTTTTTACGAAGTATACCCAACTCGGTCATGAACTTGGATTTGGACCTGCGCGAAAGCTCCCGCGGATCATCGATCTTAAGTCGCCC
>CAMAVL010000051.1 GCA_945861735.1 Chlamydia trachomatis | reverse complement strand
GGGATCGAATAGCGCAAATGGGGTTGTATTATTCAATACTAGCCCCATTTGCGCTATTCGATCCCTGGGAGCTTTGACGCTCAAAAAAAGTCTTGTCTAATGTGACTTTGTCAAGTTATATATTTAAATATACCCAATATGGGGTATAATAGTTAAGTTCACGTCAATGCAAACCATAGCTTGTTATTTATATGTAACTCATTCATATACAGGTGTTAAAGTCGTATTTTTAGGTGAAATAATTTAACTCGCTGAAAATAGTTATTTATTGCATTCGATATATTTTGTTTGAGCTTCTCCAAATATGCTACCGAGGGAGTTGCATATCCTTAGAGGGAATATTTTTTTATTTTTGAGGATACAACGGAAAAGGGGGAATCCCTTTAACGAGTTTGCGCCAAAGAGCCCCTAAAAGAAGATTGGTGGTCAACAGAGTGCGCGTTTCCCGCGTGCCTTTTGCTAAAAAGGTACCCACGTCAGGCGTCTCTCCTCTTTTCCCCATTGCGGCCCACATCGTTCCCACAGGTTTTAAATCTGAGCCGCCAGAGGGTCCTGCAATTCCGGAGATGGCAATTGCATAGTCTGCATGCGTTTGTTCCAAAACACCCAAGAGCATTTCTGTGACCGTTTCTTGGCTTACAGCGCCTGTTCTTTGGAGAGTGGCTTCTGAAACACCTAAAAGATCCCGCTTCATTTCATTGGAATAGACAACACAAGAGCCTAAGAAATAATTGGAGGCGCCAGGAATTGAGGTGAGCTGAGCTGCCATCAACCCCCCAGTACACGATTCCGCTAAAGCTAGAGTCCTCTTTTCTGCAACAAACCAATCGAGCAGCGCTTCAGAAATTTTCCCATTGGCAGAAGTAAAGATATACGGCTCAAAATGGCGCGCCAGCGCCTCTTTAAATGCTTCAAGTTGATCTAAAACAACTGAAGTGAGTGAGACCATCAACGTTCCATACCCTGGATAAATGCCCACATCGACATCGGGGAATTTTTTTTGTAATTCACGCAAAGTGGGATCGACACGATTTTCATTTAAAAGACACAATTGGATCTGTATGTGTCCTCTTTGTGCGCGAAGAGGACATATTTGATTAAGATAGGAGATCACTTGCCCCTCTACCATCTGCTGCATTTCAGAAGGAACACCCGGCAACAAAATGAGCGTCTTACCTCCCTCACTAAAAATCAATCCAGGCGCTGTGCCGATGCTATTGGGTAAGATTTTCGCTTTGGAAGGAACTGTGGCCTGATCCTTTAAACTCGAAAGGGCCTCTCCAAATCGTTTAGTGAGATCCGCTGCAATGTCCTGATTAAAATAAAAGTCTGAAGAAAACAAATCCGCTGCAATATGTCTTGTCCGATCATCACACGTTGGACCCAACCCCCCTGTTGTAATGACAAGATCGGAACGGGAAAGCGCTTCTTGTAATCCTTGAGATAAAATAGAAGGGTCATCGGGCAGGGTCATATGCCTTGCCACAGGATATCCCTTTTGAAATAAAAGACGGCTGATCCATGTTGCATTGCTATTGATGGTCATCCCGCGCAAGATTTCATCCCCAATTGCCACAACTTCGATCTTCATATTGAAAAAATCCCAATTTCTTTTTTTGCCAACTGCGGGTGTCGTCCGATCCAACTCAAGCACTGCTTTCCCAACCGAATGGGTGAATTTGTCCTCTTCCCATTGACGACAAAAGGTGTCGGCAACGTATAATTGCGCATCCAACGTCCCAACTTTTCAAATAGCGCTGTATTGGGACACTCTGGGCCCACCTTAGCAATCGTTCCTTTTAAAGGATCTTGAAAAATCTGAGGATAGGAAAACTGTAAACCCCACGTTACACTCTCTTGACTTAACACCATCGGATGAAATTTGAGATCGAGCGTTGAGTAAAAAAAATGATGCGCTTGCAATTGAATGATCGGCGCGATCGGCTTAATGAGGTATTTAGAAGGACCGACTTGCATCGCATAGAGAGAGTCTAAAGAA
This sequence comes from Chlamydia trachomatis, assembly GCA_945861735.1. GTDB lineage: Bacteria > Chlamydiota > Chlamydiia > Chlamydiales > Rhabdochlamydiaceae > CAMAVL01. Next base: position 8,501 of record CAMAVL010000051.1, on the reverse strand, counting down.
GACGTAAAGACGGCAGAAAAATAGCGTTTTGATTCTTTTTGATCTGGAATCTCGCCCTTCTTTAACGCTTGCACATAAGAGGTATAGGCTTTTAAAAACTCAGATGACTCGACTAACCCGCTCTGTTCAGAGACCACCTCACTGACAATCGCAATACATAACGGAGCATCAATTGTTAATGCTTTTAAAAGAGCTTCCATCTCCACAACATCTAGCAATACTTGGTATTTAAGCCATTTAGAAACTTGGAGGATTCCCCTCTCTTTCGGAGAACTAATTTGTAGAGGGAACATGTTTACTTTTGTTTTTTTGAATAAGTGCTTGGACAACTAACAGGACAATACCAGAAAAAATCGCGCTATCTGCAATATTAAAGACAGGGTAGGAATAGCCCCAGAAAACCAAATAAAACATATCAATGACATGTCCATAGACAAAATAATCGATTACATTTCCAATTGCGCCTGTCACAATCAGTGTCAGACATAATTTGAGAAAACCGTTACCTTTCACAAAGATCAAATAGGTCAATAAGCCGCCGATGATCGCAACTCGCGTATAAAGAAGATACTGCTGAAGCGAAGCAAAAAGACCCCAGGCCGCGCCCTTATTCATGACATGGACAATCGAACACTCAATTCCCTGCCAATTGCGAAACACTCCAACCCCCTCGTAAGGATAGAGATAAGAAGAGTGGCTCATGACCGGAATGTTAAAATGGACATAAGCTTTTAAAAGCGCATCCACAACAAAAAGGATGAGCGCCATGCCAGTTAACTGAAAAGCCTTATGCCACTTCATTTAGAGAAGTCCTTTCTCAAATTTTTCCTGAGCCTTTACCGTCATCGTCGCATAGGGAATTGCCTCTAAACGCGGGATAGGGATATCCTCTCCAGTAATATCGCATATACCATACGTGTTATCTTCAATTTTTTCCAAAGCTCTTTCAATATGGCGTAAAATATTAAATTCTTCGCCGCTGAGCTTCAAACTAATCGTCCGGTCAAAGTCGTCCGTCCCCTCATCCGCCTGATGCTGAGAATATCCCTTACTATCAGAGGCAGCTCTTACGGTTTCTGTGCTGTCGCGCAACATATGATTAATCTGCGCTCGCATCTCTTCCAAGCGCTTTTTAAATCGAGCAACATCTGTTTTGTTTAACGGCATCTTCCAAATCCTCTGGTTATACGCTCTCTTTTGGAGCGATATTTTCAATTTCGTCCATTAACTCATCGACATCCTGAAATCTTCTGTAAACACAAGCAAACCGGATATATGCAATCATATCCAAATCCCTTAAATGCTTCATGACAACCTCACCTAATTCCGAGGTCGTAATTTCTCTAACCTGATGCTCCATGAGATCCGCCGCGATCTTATACGCTAACGAGCGCACCTGATCATGGCTAATCCGCGTATGCCGGCAAGCTGCATCGAGCCCTTTAATCAATTTTTCCTGACTAAAATCTTCGTAATGCCCATTCCGTTTTTGCACTTGAATCGTTAGATCAATCGTTTCAAACGTTGTAAAACGGCGCAAACACTTCAGGCATTCTCTCCTTCGACGCACCGCATTTGTCTCGGCAGCATTGCGCGAATCGGTTACCTTTGACTCTTCATCATTACAAAATGGACAGCGCATAGAGAATCCTCTCCTATCAAAAATGGGGCAACTTAAGCTAGTCTACCCACTCTGATATTTTTCTATACATAGCAAGGTTTTTTTGAAAGAAAGAAAAAAAGATAAAGCTGTAAAACTAGATATTTAATCAGAGCTGGCAGTTGGAGTTGGCTAATTGCCGTTTCTAGGTTGAATCTGCAATAGACATCTTGCATAACCTCATTTGTTTGTTAAAATCGATAATTTTTGAGCAGGTCCAAAATCATCTTTTGAGGGCCATGTGCTTGCACATGGCCGAAAAAGATGGTTTTGGAAATGCCAAAAAGAACGATTTTAGCGAGCCATCAGATCGGTGAATTATTCGGCTTCAAACCTCGCACGAGTGCACACTTATGCGCCACCTGGGTTAAAGAATGTTTTTTAGAAATCGCCGACGCCTCAAATAAAGGCCGAAAATACAGGCTTTCAAAGAAGTGTAACCTATTTATTTAAAAAGAACGGAGGAGGTGGGATTCGAACCCACGATACGTTTTCACGTATACACGCTTTCCAAGCGGGCTCCATCGGCCACTCGAACACTCCTCCAGAAAGAGTCACTGATTTTACATAGCCAGGTCTTATCTTACAAGGGCATTCTTTAAAGTTTTAAACTTGACAAAGTCACATTAGACAAGACTTTTTTTGAGCGTCAAAGCTCCCAGGGATCGAATAGCGCAAATGGGGCTAGTATTGAATAATACAACCCCATTTGCGCTATTCGATCCCTGGGGATTTCACGCCAAAAAAAGTTTTTGTCTAATGTGACTTTGTCAAGTTAAAGAAGCCTATTGCAAAAGTTCAATCAATTAGGCTACTCTATAACTTCGATGAACAAAAAAATCTTTACACTATTTTGCCTTTTGGTATCCCTTCTCCTACTCGGCAGCTGCCAGAGAGAAGAAGCCGTTCCGAAAAAATCGACCGTTTTAATCAGCATTGCCCCCTATGCGTATTTTGTCGATAAAATTTCTGAGGGCACTGTCCAAATCGAATGCTTAGTTCCCGAAGGCGCTAATCCTCACATTTATGAGCCCACTCCCAAAGCTGTAGAGCGGGCGCAGGACGCCAAGCTCTGGCTGCGCCTCGGGGAATCTTTTGATAAAAAAATTGATGCTGTTTTGAAAAAACACAACCCCACACTGCATGTCGTGAATCTCACTCAAGGAATCGAGCTCCTCTCCGTCTGCGAGGAGGAGAGCTTAGGTGAAGAAACTCACCACTGCCACGAACATGGAGACGAGGGAAAAGACATCCACATCTGGTTAAGCCCAAAACTTGCAAAAAAACAAGCACGAGCAATTGCTGCAGGCCTCATTGCAATCGATCCTGAAAATGAACCGTTATACACAATTGGGCTCAAGACCTGTTTAAGCGAATTAGATCTTCTCGATCAAGAGATTACAGAGCTATTGCTTCCTAAAAAAGGATCCGCAATTCTCGTTTCCCATCCAGCCTTTGGCTACTTTTGTCAAGATTACGATCTCATCCAACTCTCTGTCGAAATGGAAGGAAAAGATCCACTACCGCAACACATTACAGAACTACTCAATCAGGCAAAGGCCTATCAGATTACGGCTGTTTTACTTCAACCTCAATATAGCAATAAAGGAGCGGAACTCATCGCTCAAGAACTGCATTTACCGACCACGACAATTGATCCTTATGCAACAAATTATATCGAAAACCTGTACTATATTGCAGAAATTATCGCCAGATAAACCATGAAAAAAATCATCCTCAGCATCGAAGGGCTCTCCTTTAAATACGACGACCAAACCGTCCTCGAAGATGTGACCATTCAAGTCGAAGAAGGGGAATTCATCGGTATTTTCGGACCCAATGGAGGGGGGAAAACGACACTTCTCAAGCTCATGATGGGAATGCTCCGTCCAGAAAAAGGGACGATTAAGCTCCTAGGAGCCTCCCCTAAGCAAGTGCGCCACAAAATCGGCTATGTCCCACAAACACTCCATTGCGACAAAGACTTTCCGATCAGCGTATTTGATGTCGTCATGATGGGAACTCTTTCGAAACTCCCCTGGTGGGGAGGGTACACAAAAGAGTTAAAGCAAAAGGCCATTATCGCATTAGAGCAAGTGGGTTTAGCTCAACTAAAAAAGCAATCCTTCGGAACGCTCTCTGGTGGACAAGCGCAGCGGGCACTCATCGCAAGAGCCATTGTCGATAGCCCTAAAATTCTCCTTTTGGATGAACCGACAGCGAGTATTGATCCTCAAGCAGAAGTGGAAATTTTACAACTCCTTCTCAATCTTAATAAAACAATGACCATTATTATGATCACCCACGACCTTCAAGTGATTATTGATAAATCCAAGCGTCTCTTTTGCGTGGACAGAAAAGTCTCTGCAATGCGCACAAAAGAAGTCTGTGAACATTTTGCTCTAGGCCTGTACCACACCCCATTAACATCCAAAGACCATTTTAATTTTTAAATGCTATGACACTTCATTTTTTTCAAGCACTTGGCCAAAACCCTTTTTTGATCCTCGCAATCTTAGCTGGCTTCGCAGCCTCGTTTACAAGTGGCGTGATGGGAACATATGTCGTGGTGAAACGGATTGTCTCCATTAGCGGAAGCATCGCCCACTCAGTTCTTGGAGGAATGGGGCTATGTCTCTACTTAAGACGCACCTACCATCTCGATTTTCTAACTCCCCTCTATGGAGCACTCGCCGCAGGACTTCTCTCTGCCCTGTTAATGGGATGGATCCATCTTAAATATAAAGAACGGGAAGACACAGTCATCGCAGCTATTTGGGCAACTGGAATGTCCGTTGGAGTCATTTTTATCGCGCTCACACCCGGTTACAATGTGGAACTTCTCAATTTCCTCTTCGGTAACATTCTTTGGGTGACAGATAGCGACATTCATCTTCTCTTAACGCTTGATCTCATCATCGCCGTGGTCGTCGCTTTTTTCTATCGCAAATTTAATGCCATCTGCTTCGACAAGGATCAAGCCGCTCTCCAGGGATTATCTGTCGGCGCGCTTTATTTATTGCTCTTATGCTTAGTGGCCATTTCCGTCGTCTTGCTCATCCAAGTAGTCGGGGCCATCCTTGTCATCTCTATGCTCGCAATTCCAGCAGCCATTGCCGGAACCTTTACTCAGCGCTTATCTCGAATGATGTTCTTTGCCGTTCTTTTTGGGGGCTTATTTACCTTTTTAGGAATGTATGCATCCTATGAGCTCAACTGGCCACCCGGCGCCACCATTTCCCTTGTGGCGGCCCTATTTTATGTCTTAAGCTTACTGCGAAAAAAAACTTTAAAATCTTAGAGGGGGTTGCTAAATACTCATAACTTAATGTATCCTCTACCCATGAATCAACAGCCTTTTAGAGAATATCACCTTTTTCAGATCCTCTCCTTCTACGACGAGAACCCGTTCCCTCTTGATTTTTTGCTAAGAAATTATTTTAAAAACAACCACGCAGCCGGCGCCAAAGATCGAAAATTCATTTGCGAAGCCATCTATTCCATGATCCGCTGGAAGAGCTTACTCGATTATTTAAATAAAGACGTTCCGGCTCAAAACCGCTGGAAAAGTCGTTTTGAGAGCCACCTCAATTTTTCCCCAACTACTCACCTGGAAAACATGTCCATTCCCGCCCATATCCGCGTTAGCTTTCCTCAAACTTTTTTTGATTTTCTGGAAATGAGTTTAGGCAAAGAAAAAGCATGGGAATTTTGTAAAGTCAGCAATGAAACAGCTCCAACGACAGTGCGCGCTAACCTTCTCAAAACGACACGAGAGGCCTTGTTAGCCAAATGGAAAGGGGCATATCAAGTTTCTCCTTGCCAACATTCCCCATCCGGCATTGTTTTCCATAAGAAAGAAAACTTCTTTGCAATGCCTGAATTCAAAGAAGGTTTATTTGAGGTCCAGGACGAAGCGAGTCAACTCATCGCAGATCTCGTCAGTCCTAAGGGCCGTGACCAAGTTCTCGACTTTTGCGCAGGATCTGGGGGCAAGACACTCGCTTTTGCACCAAAGGCGCGCGGAAAAGGTCAGATTTTTGTGCACGACATCCGCCCATCGATCCTTGCAGAAGCGAAAAAAAGGCTCAAGCGCGCTGGCATCCAAAATGCGCAAGTCCTCATGCCTGACTCCCCGACTAAGCCTCTTTTAAAAAACAAAATGAATTGGATCCTCGTCGATGCTCCCTGCACAGGAACTGGAACGCTCCGCCGCAATCCCGACATGAAGTGGAAATTCGAACCTGAAATGGTCTTCCGCCTTGTAGAAGAACAGAGAAAGATTTTTGAAGAAGCCCTCTCTTATCTAGACCCTAAAGGCCATATCGTCTATTCGACATGCAGCGTTTTGCCACAGGAAAACGAGGAGCAACTCGAATACTTCCAAAAAACATTTAATCTAGAACTCGTACAACCCATTCTTAAAACATTCCCGCAAAGCGGCTGCATGGATGGCTTTTTCGGCGCTGTTTTACGATTTGCAAAACCTCCCGAAGTCTCAAGTAGACTCTAATTTTAAACCTGTGTTAGACTCTCAAAAAAACAGTGAATGACACATGAAAAACCATACCCTCTACTTTATAACTCTATTCTCAGCTCTGCTATCTTCTATTTCAGCTGATTCTCCTGAATTATTTAATTCCAAAAGACAACCTTCTCTAATGTCCTCTGAGCCCCCATCTGAGCTCATCGTCTATAACCGAATTCTTGCGAAAATTCATGGGAAAACGATTTCAGTCATCGATGTCTTGAAAAAAATGGATCTATTCCTACAGCGCAACTATCCTCATCTCATTCATTCTAAACCTGCGCGCTTTCAATTTTATGCATCTCAATGGCATGAGACGCTCACTCAAATCATCAACCAAGAACTCATTTTAGCAGATGCTGAGCATCTCGAGTTAAAAGTATCCGATGCGGAAGTGCGTGAAGAGATGCTCAATCGTTTTGGGCCTGCAATCATGGCAACACTCGATAGCATCGATCTCACCTATGAAGAAGCAAAAAAAATGATCTACAATGAGATTGTTGTGCAGAGAATGATGTGGTACCGCGTCAATTCCAAAGCCCTCAACAAGGTCAATCCTAAAGACATTAAATGCGCCTACAAAGAATTCTGCATCCAAAACCCCAGCTTAGAACAGTGGAAATATCAAGTGCTCTCTTTGCGCTCTGTTAATCAAGCCTTAAGTGAAATGCTTGCCGCAAAAGCATGTGATCTCATCCACCATGCCGCACACGACGAATTATCGACCATTGCAGATCAAATCAAAAAAGACGCCTCCGAGGATAGCGCCTTAACGGTCACTCTTTCCTCTGATCTAGAAGCCGATGAGAAAAGCATTGCCTTACCACACAAAGAAGTTCTGCAAACGTTAACTGTGGGTAATTTTAGTAAGCCCATTCCACAGGTGAGCCGCGCAGACAATTCTGTTGTCTACCGAATTTTTCATCTGAAAGAGCATACAGTTAAAAAGACCCCTTCATTTGAAAAAACAGCAGAACAGTTACGAGAGGGCCTATTAAATACAGCCGCCTCTGCAGAACACGAATCCTACATCGCCAAACTACGCACAAAAATGGGTTACGACGAACATCAATTTCTAGAACCCCTTCCTGATAATTTTCAGCCCTTTGTTCTTCGATGAGCATGTATAAAATCTCTGAATTAAAAGCTTTTTTAGAAGAGCTCAACATCGATGCCAAAAAAGGCCTCTCGCAGAACTTTCTCATCGACGGCAACATCCTCGATAAAATCATCCGCGCGGCTCACATAGAGCCTCACGACAAGGTGATTGAGGTCGGCCCGGGCCCTGGAGCCTTAACAGAGAGACTCCTCAAAGGCGGAGCTCAAGTCACCGCCATTGAGATCGATCCTATTCTCTCCAAAGCCCTCAATCGGTTGCAGACGCAAGACAACCAACTTAACGTCATCGACCAAGACTTTCTGAAATTTCCCTTGGAGGAATTTCTAGGCCAAAATCAATCCGGTTCAAAATACAAGGTCGTGACGAACACCCCCTACCACATCACAACGCCTATTCTCACAAAGCTTCTTCCCCTATACCCCTTTATTTCCTCCGTTACATTAATGGTTCAAAAAGAATTTGCAAAACGACTCGTTTCCTCTCCTAAAACACCTGATTATAGCCACCTGACACTATTTGTTCAGTTTTACAGCACAGCAACTTACTGCTTTACAGTCGAACCCACCTGCTTTTATCCCCGCCCGAGAGTTCAGTCTGCTGTTGTCCATTTAGAGCTAAAGCCCCCGACGCCCGTCTCCTCCCCTGATCGATTCTTTGAGATGACGCGCGAGGCCTTTCAGCACAGGCGTAAAATGCTCCGAGCCTCTCTCAAAGAACTCTACGCTCCAAAAAGCATCGAAACCTGCCTGAATGCACTGGGATTGCTCCCCTCGGCACGCCCAGAAGAGCTCTCACTCAACCAACTCATTGATTTATTTGAAAAACTCCAAAAGGCATAGGGAGTTAAATAACTTAAGCTAGCCGGCCAAGGGGACAAAATCCAATGGGGAAAAGAGCCCAAGAAGAGCCAAGGACCAATGGGGTTGCGGTAGGAATGTCAGTTGCCCAACACCCCCCGCAAGGATCCGTACGTGCACTGCTAGTGCATACGGCTCTTCCTTCAGATTCTGACACCAAATCGTTCGTTCGGATATTTATGACATATTTGCGGTAGTGGTATCCATCGATCTATTAACTCCTTCCTCTTAACCCACGTCATACGCATTTTCTGGCTCCTTCGGCTAAGCGAATGCAGCCATCTTTTCCATATTAAGTGTCTAAAATCGTATACCCAACTCGGTCATGAACTTGGA
>CAMAVL010000050.1 GCA_945861735.1 Chlamydia trachomatis | reverse complement strand
CATGAGAAATGGCATCTGCCATTTTGTCTTTGCCAAGAAAGCGCAAAGCACCGAGTAACCGTACTGCAGCACTTTTAAAGTTGTACTTGAGAATAATTTCAGAGAGATCCGAAGCTGTTCTAATGAGTTGAAGTGCTATTTCTGCCTCTTTGGAATTTTTCTGGAAATAAATTGCCGGCACCTTGCAAAGAGCGTACGGCAAACTCATTACTTGCAATCCCTGAAGAATCGTTTTTTCCGAGGGAATATTATTGAGATCAGCATAAATAAAAAGCGACGTATCATAGGGCAAGCCTCTGGGAACTCCTCCCCCTTTAGAAGAAATAACGATCACCTGCTTAGGAATAAATGAAGAACCGGAATGTAGATCTAGAGAATTTTCTGCAGAAAGACAATATTGATCCTTAAAATGCACGTTTAAGTAAATGCGTAAAAAATCCCAAAAATTGGCATACCAAACAGAAGAATCCCCCTTAACAAGAGTTGGCTTTACCAATAAATACCAGCCTTTAATAATCTCCTGGATCCACTGCATTCTCATGAGCAATTCCCGATCAGCCCGAAGCATCTGCTGAGATCTAATAATATTTCCCTTATTGATTTTTGTGATTTCCTGGATACGAGATAACGCTTGGGCTATATTTTCGGGAGTACTCATATTATTATTTTACTCGACTTTCGTGTTATGATTAACTCGACTTTCATGCTATCACTTACTCGACTTTCGTGCTAAATAAAAACCTAAAGCACTTATTTCAAGCATGATGCGACTTGAAAAGAGATGCTCATTCTACCGTAACTGACTTGGCCAGATTCCTCGGCTGATCGATCGAGGCCCCCCTTTCCAGGGCAACGTAATAGGCAAAGAGCTGGGTTGCAACCGTCAGTAAAATAGGAGCTATACTGCGCGCGGCTAAAAACTTGCAATTTAAACCGCGTAAAAGCTCCCGGCGATCGACGATCCCCGGGGCTTTGGCGCGGTCCAAATTCCAAGTTGCTGACCGAGTTGGGTATAATATGGGGCGACTTAAGATCGATGATCCCCGGGAGCTTTCGCGCAGGTCCAAATCCAAGTTCATGACCGAGTTGGGTATAAAAGGGTGCTTTGGTTTAGGGGGTGTAATTTTACGGTAATAAAGGGAGGGCCAAGATGACCGAATTGGCAGAGGCCGTTACCTCGACTTTGCAACTTTTTCTGGGATCTATCTGCGAGAGGGGCCAGAAAAAGTTACAAAGTCGAGGTTACGTCTCCAAAAAAAGAATTCTTTGTTAAGTGACCCGTAAGCCCGAAAAAATCTTTTTAACGGAACTGCTGGGCAAAAAAGAGCCTTGTTGAATTCTTTCTTGAATTCAGGTTTACTGAAGAAAAACAACTCCCTCACAAGGACATTGCATGAGCTCATCCCCCTCCCGTCTTTCAAAAGAACAACTGAACAAGGCAATTGAAACAGAAAGCGCTAAGTTTAAAGACTTCTATCTCTGGATTGAAAATCACATGCCAGCGTCCTTTTTTGAAGAGGTTGATCAAGAGGGCATTATCTTGATTGTCCATAGCCTAATGGATTTTAATCTCAACGATTTTTTCTCCCAAATCCACTCTAAGCAGATCAGTTTCACACTGTGTTTAGATAGCCCTGATGCCGATTTGCAAATTTTGAAAACCTATCAGGCACAAGGAATCAAAAGCTACCGCGCCTTTCTCTCGAATGTTCCCCCTCCGTTTAACCTAGAAACGGCAGTTGGAGATGGAAAATTGACGCCATCTCCAACTGCCGTTTCTAGCTTTAAAAATGCTAAACCAATGCTCCGCATTGCGATCATCCTCTTTACCGATCAGATTGAAAAAACAGCTTCGAGCCCTCTATCTCCAGAAAAAGACAAAGAGATCTTAAGTCACGTTCAAAAACTCAATCCGGCTGTAACCCAAGAAGAATTCCAGCAACTCATCCAAAAACTCTCCCCCAGATTCATCAAATCTCTCACTAACGAGCGCTTAAGGCTAGCCCTCGATATGTTTTTTCGCGCGAAAACACGCGATACCTGCCAGTATGAAGTGCGTTACAATCAAGAGTGGAAGGAGAAAAAAGAAACGCCTTCAATGCAAATTGTATTTGCGTGGAGAAATGTTCCAAAATACAATTTCCTCTACCACTTAGCAAAGGTGATCCACCGCCATGGCCTCACGATGAAAAGAGTCACTGCGACCTATATCGATCCTTATAGCACACAAAACATCTTAATTATGTCTTTAGGACTGCACGGAAGCCGTGGCGGCGCTGCGTGGGAAGAGGCCGATATCGCCGATTTATTGAAAGAAATCGTCACTCTAAAATACTTTGAAACATTAGAGCTTATCGAATCCACCTTTGTGGATAGTGGACTCCTAAGCGGCAATCAAGGCAATCTCGTTAAAACAATCACCTATTTTGTCCACCAAGTCCTCGTCAATGCGGATGCCCACATGTATTCCCTAAGTCATATTGAGGAAGGACTCATTCGCCATGTCGAACTTACAATCCAACTCGTTAAAGCCTTTGAAGCTAAATTTCATCCAGAAAAGGCTAATTTAAATGAGTATGAACAATTAAAACTTAATTTTTTAAAATCGGTCCAAGAACTCGATACGGGTAATCCAAGCAATGATATCCGCCGCAAAAACATCCTCACTCAAGCCTTTAACTGCGTTGATTTCACCCTCAAAACAAATTATTTCCGCAATAACAAAACAGCCTTAAGCTTTCGTCTCAACCCCGAATACCTAGATCATGTCCCCTATGATCGCAAGGAAAAATTCCCAGAGCTCCCTTATGGCATTTTCTTTCTCAAGGGCTTAAATTTTATTGGTTTTCATATTCGATTCCGCGATCTTTCGCGCGGAGGGTTAAGAACAGTCTTTCCAGAGAGGCTTGAACAGATGATCGCAGATCGCAATAACGTCTTTTCTGAGTGCTATCATCTCGCCTATACACAGAACAAAAAAAACAAGGATATCCCAGAAGGAGGCGCTAAAGCAGTCATTTTCTTAGAGCCTTACCAAAAAGCGCCTTCCGAAGAATTGATCTACTCCCAAGAATTGGAAGAGGGTGGAATGGCGCCAGATGAGATTGCCAAAAAAATCAAGCAGCTCCAATCAGAGCAAAAAACAGAATCCCTCTATCAATCTCAGCGCTCCTTCGTTGAAAGCCTCCTTTCCTTGATCAATTGTGAGCCCGACGGAAAACTGCGCGCTAAACACATCCTCGATTATTGGAAAAAACCCGAATACATTTATTTAGGTCCCGATGAAAACATGCATAACTCCATGATCGAGTGGATTGCAGCATATAGTATCTACCGCCATTACAAACCAGGTGGCGCATTTATCTCGAGTAAACCAGGCGCTGGGATCGGTCACAAAGAATATGGAGTGACCTCTCTTGGCGTACACGTTTATATGGAAGAGGCCTTAAAATTCATCAAAATAGATCCGACACAAACCCCTTTTACCATTAAGATGACGGGCGGTCCCGATGGAGATGTCGCGGGCAATCAGATCCATAACCTCTATCAGTATTACCCCAAAACAGCAAAGCTCTTGAGCCTTATAGATGGATCAGGCACGATTTTTGATCCTATTGGATTAGATCTTAAAGTGATGACCGATTTATTTCTGAAAGGTCAACCGATTAGCTTTTATCCCCCTGAAAAGTTGAACGAGGGAGGCTTTCTTCTCGATACGTCCAAAAAACAGAAACAAACAGCCTATGCCAATCAAACTCTCTGCAGCCGCAAAATTAAGGGTAAAGTTGTCAAAGACTGGCTCTCTGGAAATGATATGAACCATCTTTTGCGCCATAATGTCCACCAAGTCAAAACGGATATCTTCATTCCAGCAGGCGGTAGACCCCGCACTCTAAATGAAAACAATTGCAAAGACTTTCTCGATGAGACAGGAAAACCCACATCCCGCGTGATTGTCGAAGGAGCCAATCTTTATCTCACTCCTTGGGCTAGACGCTTCCTTGAAAATTTAGGCGTCCTCATCATCAAAGATAGCTCTGCCAATAAAGGAGGCGTCATCTGTTCCTCCTTTGAAGTTCTCTTTAGCTTAACTCTTTCCAATGAAGAATTTTTAAAAGAAAAGAAAATGATCGTTTCAGAAATCCTCGATATAATCCGCGTTAAATCCCGCAATGAAGCGGATCTTCTCTTAAGAACCCACGCAAAAACAGGCGCCTACCTCACAGAGATTTCCGAATGGATCTCCGAGAGGATTAACCTTTACAAAGATGAACTATTGGCCCATCTTCAAAACGAAACCTTATCCAATGATCCAAAAGATCCACTTCTTAGAACCTTATATCACTACTGCCCTCCTCTACTGCAAAAAAAGCACTTCGATAAGCTCCTTACAAACGTCCCCGACATCCACAAAAAAGCGATCATCGCCTGCGCAATCGCATCCGCTGTCGTCTATAAAAAAGGGCTCGAGTGGTCCCCATCGTTCATCGACACTCTGCCTGTTTTACTGATGGATAAGGAGTTGCTTTCGTAGAGCTCATCTTTTCACAAACTGACCTGAACTTCCGCAGGAAGCGCCACAGCCACCCCGATATCTTCGGGGTAGAGGAAGTTGGGGAGGTTGCTAACGAGTAGGCCGGAAGAAACGCCGCCCCCACAAGCCGAAGGCCAATCATGACCTTCTAAATCCCGCGTGAGTGTTGAAGTGTGCGCAAAAGTCCATGGATTGTTTCCATCTGGATAAACATTTGCAACTGGAGAGCGAACGTGCTGCGTAAAATTAAAGAAAATCCTGGGCAGTAATTCAGAAAGTACAACTTGTCTTGAAGTGGCAAGCGCTTGTTGCCTGGAAAAGGGAAGATCGTTACCAATTACATCCCGTCTCATGCACATCCACCCGGCTGACATCCTTTTGTTGCCATGCTGCTCAACAATTGGATTCCACATATTCCTATAAGTGGATGGATTTCCTGTTTTTGGGCGTTTGAATAATTTTACGAGATTATTAATGGTCACTGGTACTTTTAGAGCTGTATTTTGTGCTTCTAGTTCAATTTCTCTAAAGGCTTTTCCCTCTAATCCCTCTTCGCGTCGAATGAGATTAGGCGCTTCGGGGTCAGTTGGATCATCTATTTTATTTAAGAAACAATCGCTCTGATCGATTTCAATATGTGAAGGGCAATACATCCAAACATACTCTGTACCTATCCTTTTAGTTGAATCGCAAGGATCTGGCTCATTCCACAGCTTAAGAGAAATCTCCTTAGGAATCCGTGGTACTGGCCCGACTTTCCCTATATAACGTTCATAGACTCTTTCATCAAGAATGTTAGCAAATACTAACTGAAGTCTTTCTTTATAAGAGGAGCCTTCTGGCAAATAGTCCGTCGGATCTATTTCTGGAGGGAGGCCCAATTGAATTTGGCATTGTTTTTTCCACTGATTTGTCTCATCAATGAATTGACTCCAAGCTTTGCACACTCTTGCTGTCGGCGCTAGGTCTTTTGGTCCCAAAAAACTCAAAACCTGGTCGAAGCCGTCAGAAGACACCCATTCAATCATTTGACTGCCGTTTCGCACTGAACTTGTTGTCATAAAAACCTCTTATTTTAATCTTAAATAGAAATCATAAAACAAATGTCATTTACAGAAAACTAAACAAATTAATTAACACACTGAAGGCTAATGATGGGCTCCTGCGCTGTCATAATTGATCCAATTGAAAATTTCAATGAAGCATAGCACTAGATAACTTGAAAAAGTCACATTAGACAAGACTTTTTTTGAGCGTCAAAGCTCCCAGGGATCGAATAGCGCAAATGGGGCTAGTATTGAATAATACAACCCCATTTGCGCTATTCGATCCCTGGGGCTTTCATGACAAAAAAATCTTCGATTTTTCCAAGCATAGCAGGTTATGCAAGAAGTCTATTAAATCATCAACAAGAGACAACCCGCCCCATCAAGATAATTTGACCTGTTTAAGCCCATGTATTGTAAACACACCCTTGTTCTTTATCCCTTCTGCCGCATCCTCGTATTCATAAGGACAAGCGCTCCCTAAAGAGAGTGCTGTTCCTCGGTAATCGCTCATTTCTTTCCGATCGCGATTCACTGTGACAAGGGGACAGCCAAGTTCTTTAGCCCGTTTTTCCGCATGCCAATTAAGAGCTGAAACAAGCTCCTTACTGCAAAGGGATGGGTAGATCCTGTCTTGAAAAAGAATGGGTTTTTTATTCTTGTCATCCCATAAAAGACGAAACATAGAGCGTGCAACGATCTTTCCAAAGGCGTCTTTAACTGCAAGCATCCGGTTTTTTCCATCCATTACATAGGCCAATAAGCATTTATTTAAAGAGGGAGCTCCATCAACCCGTTGGCAACTTCCTGAAACTTCCGTTCCTGATAGAAACAAATCCTGCCAATCATCTGTATCAATAATATTTAAGGTGGATTTTGCTGGAGGAGCTTCAAAACCCTCAATCAAGCCTTTAATATCATTAGCAAGCTCTAAATTTGGAATCTTTTGGAGCTCTTCGTATAATTTTATTAAAAGAGGTAAGGGCGATCCCTTTTTTGTTAAACAGAGTTTCATCAGGAGTTCTGTTTTACAGTCAGGATCCGCCTCTTTAGAAGCTCCTTGTGGCCTTAGCTTTAAATCTGCAAGGGCATTTTCTTGCTTAGCCAGGGTCTTCTTTAAAAAAGCAGTAAATATTGGGAATTGCTCTTTTCCATCTATCTGAAAATGCTTGTCCTCTTGTTTCTCTTTAAAAAAGGCCAAGAAACCATTCGGCCGGCTTTCAGAAGGCTCCATTTGAGATGGATTGATAACTATGCTGACTTGCGGTGCCTTCCATTTCACAAGGATCTCGGGGCATTTTTCGTGAAGACACTTAAGGTGTGGGCTAATCTCTGTTCGATACCGCTCGGTCAAAAATGTGTCTTCAAGAACGCTAACTATAAAGCGTTGGAATTGTGCTTGAACCAGAGGATCCCGAAGTGTTTGAATTTTTCCTTCGTAAACTTTCCAGGCTAATGGCTGGCGCAAGGCATCTAATGTCTTCATGTATTTTTTTGAGAGATCTTGTATGCCTCTCAGATTGATAAAGGGATCTTCTTGCAGTTTCTCTATGAATAAATCTCTTAGATCTTTTGTCATGTCATCTTTAAATTTTCTATCTAAATACGCAACCTGACCTTGAGCGCATAAAGCCTGGATGAAGCGGAGTCTTTTACGAAAATCTTCCGCGACTGCAGGACTTGAAATCTCAGGATATTGGGAAGCTTGAGCGATCAGATTGCATTTGCTATTTGAGGATAAGGGACTTTGATCCATGACTAAAAGTGCTTGAAGCCATGTTTGCAAAAAATTTGTGACTTCATTTCTTAATAGCCCACGAAGGCTGATTAATAAGGTTTTGATTGCTTCGGATTGCGTTAGATCCGGCGCCCATTTTGCAAGGAAAATCATTGGGATCCTTAAGTAATCTTTATTACCAACCAGCCTCTTGTAACATGCATAGTAGGAATCGGAGGACATCTCTTCACAAAGAAGGCGTGTCAAAGATCCAGCTAATGCAGAATTTCGATATTCACGCACTAATTTAAATGTTTTTTCCAAGTCTTCTAAAAGCTTCTTTCCTTCTAGAGGATTCTTTCCTTCTAGAAGCTTCTTTCCTTTGTCTGCAAAAAAGGCTTCTTTAACTCTGTATAATATCAGACGCTGCGGCATTATTCTCTGCAATCGATCGGCTTCGTCTTTAGAATCTTGAAACTCTTTGATCCCCTGGACTTTTTTTTCCCCATGGGTGATGGACATTTTCGTCATCAATTTTTGCAATTCTTTTATCCTAGCTTCTGAGTCTGTAATTTCTTTGATTCCTTGAATATTTTCCCTGTCTTTATTTAAAAATATGCGAGCTTGAGGCGAAATATCATCTTTAATCAGCATGTTTAAAAGACATAGATATTTACAAACAATGTATTTTGATTCTTCTAGTAAATAATTATCAACCAAATTGAACATGAACGTCCCATTTTGAGCTATGGCTATTTGAGCGATTACGAACCAGCGCTCCGGGTCTTTGATCTTCCAGTTCTTAATATACTTAGAAACGCCTTCTCCATCTTGAGCTGCTGCTATTTTAAGGATTGCAAACAGACGGTCTGGGTCTTCAATCCCACAGTTCTTAATATGCTTAGAAACATTCTCTCCATTTTGAGCTGCTGCTATTTTAAGGATTGCGAACAGGCGGTCTGGGTCTTCGATCCCATAGTTTTGAAGATTCATGGAAATGTGGGAATTTCTATAAGCTGCTGCTATTTTAGCAATTTCGAACAGGAGGTCTGGGTTTTTGATCCCATACATCTGAATATTTGAGGAAAACTCCCATTCGCTTTGAGCTGCATCAATCTTCGCAATTTCAAATGCTAAATTTTCATCTCCTGTAAAAAATTTAAAATCCAGCACGTCTTTAGAATCCGTTATCTTTTTAGCTAACTGTTGATAATAAGATTCGACAAGCATTTTTTTATTAACAATTTGATCTGAGCTTTGCTCGGGTATACTAAAACTTTTTGAAGAAAGGATTTGCTTAAGGTCTTCTAAGGAACCACCTTGACCTCTGATCAACATCTCCATTGGATTGTCCCCTTCCGAATTAACAATAGTAAGTAGAAGTTGCGGGTTTGCTCTGATCTGATCTTCTCCATATTTTAGATCGTCTGACGGTGACCCTTTCACTTCCCAAACCAAGCGACAGAGTGACTGAAAAAGATCCTTATCCATCTGATCGAACAAAGCGCATATCTGACCCAAAGAGGCCTCTCCTGCGTATAAATCCACAAGAAGCGTTGCTAGCTGATTTGTAAGAGTTTGAGGCTGGCTAAGTGCCTCCTTTGCTTGGGCAACCATCGACTGCATTTGCTCTGAAGACAGGATCTTCTCCCTTTCTGTTAGGGGTTCAACTCCATACAAAATGGCTCGATCCACTTGATGGATTGTTTCTAAGATCGACTTTGCAAATAAGGAATAATGTGAAGGACCGACGTTTTGTGTAGACATTTCAAGCTCCGTATGATCCCTCAATGATTGGATAAAGGGGTATAAGCTAAACTATAAACAATAAGCTTAAATCGTCAACTAATTACTTTAATTTCTAGAATGCGCGATCGTTATAGTGATTTAATTTTTAGATGATAAAATCGGCTGCAAGATTTTTGTGTAGAACTTCGTGTGGACATTGCAGCGCAGAAAACGCAAGAGATCGAAGCCGATCCTCTTCTCACCAGGATTCTTTCCAGCCAAAATCTAGAGGCAGCTTATGATTGGTTGCATAAAAAAAGACGGACACATTCTTTCAACAGTGATTTCTATTTGACCGACGATTGGCCACTAGAGATGCAAAAGTTGCGTGTATGTCTTAATCGACAGGATTTTAAATGACAAAAAAATCTTCGATTTTTCCAAGCAAAGCAGGTTATGCAAGAAGTCTAATCTAATCGCAGGAATTCATAATTGGGAGGTAAGGCATGACAATTGAGTTTAAAATGGCAGAAAAACCCATTATTTTGGATCATGAGAAATTAAACGTATACCAGGTTGCAATAGAATTTGTACTGCTTGCAGATGAAGTGATAGAGCATTTGCCTCGAGGAAGATCATATTTGAGTGATCAGCTTCAGCGTGCTGCTTTGTCAATACCATTAAATATTGCAGAAGGCGCAGGAGAATATGCAATTGATGAAAAAGCTAGATTTTATCGCATGGCCAAACGATCTGCAACGGAATGTGCAGGAGTTTTAGATGTGTGTCAACGATTGCGACTTGTAGAAGAAGGTCGATATACAAAAGGACGCGAATTATTGATTCGTATAGTATCCATGTTGGTTATACCCAACTCGGTCTAAATTAAAACAAAAAAATAAAAAAAATTGTTACCCATTCGATTTGCGCACTATCCTGCATCAAAAATTTGGAGTTGATTTAACAAGGCTCCCAGGTATTGACGCTAGCACAGCATTAACAATTTTGTCTGAAATTGGGAATGATTTTAGTTCATGGAAAACGTCTAAGCATTTTGTCTCATGGCTCTGCCTATGTCCTGGAAGTAAAATATCAGGAGGAAAACGACTAAGTAGCCGATCGCGACCTTCGGCTAATCGCGTCAGAAGAGCGTTAGAACTAGCCGCCTTTGGCCTGCATAATAGCAAGAGTTCATTAGGCGGACTGATTCGGCGACTTAAAAGCAAAATCGGCGCCCCCAAAGCTATCACAGCCGTTGCCCATAAATTAGCTAGGCTAATCTATTTTCTTGTTACCAAGGGGAACGAATATGTGGAAATAGGGGAAAAAGCCCACGAACAGCGACACCGAGAACGCATTATTGCAAACTTACAAAGAAAGGCTAAGGAATTAGGACTTGAATTGAGCATTCCTCAAACCGCTTAAAACCACTAATAGAGACAAGAATTTTAAAACAGACATGATAAATCGACGTGAACAAGACCGTTAAAACATTGGTGCGTTTTGCCCGTTCAAGAGCTTGGTCATTAGAGAGTTGAGTGCAACATTGGCGA
>CAMAVL010000049.1 GCA_945861735.1 Chlamydia trachomatis | reverse complement strand
GAAAGAGTTCGATAAGATCATTGAAAAGATTCGTAAGTCCCGTCAGCCAGTTGCCCTTATAGCCGATACGGTCGATAGGATACAGCGTGGTTTTAAGGAGTCGCTTATTTTAGATGATCTACGACGAGATGGGAAACTCCAGATCCATTTTATACGAGAGGGTTTAATCCTTAACGTGAACTCTAATAGCTCTGAGATCATGCGTTGGGATATGGGTGTATTGTTTGCAAGAGGCTATGTCCTCCAAATGAGTGATAATATCAAGAGAAGCAAAGAACAATCCGCAAGGAACGGGATTTGGATGGGATTGGCTCCAACGGGGTATATCCACTCAATCAATGAGAAAAAGGAAAAAGTGATCATCCCTGATCCTGAAAAGGCTCCTTATGTTCGCAAAATGTTTGAGCTGTATGCTACAGGGGATTATTCCTTGCATCGACTTAAGAAAGAGCTGGCAGACTTAGGATTGCGTACTAGGCAAGGAAAGGTCTTGGCAGTTTCACAGATCAATAAAATGCTAAAGAAGCCCTTTTATTGTGGAATCATGGACACTAAATATGGACTAGTGGCTCACCAGTATGAAAGGCTCGTTTCGCCAGAGATATTTCAGAAAGTCCAAGACATCATCAATGGATATCATAAAAAGCCACATAAATCGTTAAAGCCTTTTATCTTGAAAGGTCTGATCACCTGTACCACTTGTGGGTGTGTTGTCACTCCTGAAATCCATAAAGGTCGGTATATCTATTATAGCTGCACGAATGGCAAAGGGGTTTGCAAGAGGACTTATGTGAGGGAAGAGCCTCTAATAGCTTCCCTGTTGGAATATTTTGACAAGATTGCCTTGAATGCGGATCAGGTAGCTGAAATCACAAATTATTTGAAAGAGATCCATTCTTCCGAATCGGTATTCCATCATGAGAGTATGCAATCTCTAAGGAAAGAGCAGGACAAGCTCCAACAGAGGATTGGGAAAATGTATGACGATAAACTTGATGGATTGATCGACGAAAAGCTTTATTTGGAGAAAGTCAAAGCATACAAGTCTAGGCAAATGGAAATCCTAGAGGAAATGAAGCGACATGAGGTAGCTGATGAGCACTATTATATCACAGCTAACACAGTCTTAAACCTTGCTTCTAGAGCCAGGGAAATCTTCGAAAGTTCTGAAGTGACCGAAAAACGACAACTTTTGAATTTAGTGTTTCAGAACTTGCAACTGAGAGACGTAAATCTCTCAGTATCAGTGCAAGAACCGTTTAAAACGATGGTGGACTACAAAGAGTATCCAACCAATTGGAGGTGGAGAGAATCGAACTCTCGTCCTTAGCACAATCCCCATCAATGACTACATGCTTAGCATCTTCAGACTTTAATCAATCCTATTGGAAGGTGCCACATTATGGATCGACGTGCTTCTATTAGTCTCGAATATCCCCCCTAAGAAGCTGTAGAAAGAATACTCATACCAGGGTCAATGACGATAGTTCCAACGCTCCTGGTCAGGCACTGGACTATCGAGCACTTAAAAACTGTTAGGTTCTTAAGCAGCTAACGCGAACTCTTCGTTAAAAGTGTTATCGTTTGGTGTTTTGTCGGATGATTTAGGAGGCCAACCGACGTCCTCCGCATGCCACTCATGGTTCGTGTCCAAGTCGAAACCAGTACACCCCCATCTATGATTTTATCAAATAGAGGATTTTATTGATACGCTCTAGAGGGGGGTTGGTTGTGAGTTGTTGATTTTTAGTTACTTAAGATTTCGACAGCACCGCTTTCCAGGTTGTAGTAGGCGGCGCGCACATCCACTTTGTTATCCTTGATTAGCTTTTTGATCACAGGAGATTTTACAAGAAAATCTCTCATGCGTTGCGCGTTGATTTTGATCGATGCTTCTAAAAGATGATCGGGATCTGTTTTACTCGCTTGTTTGACAGCTGGCTTGATAAGATCTGCAACAGACTCGATGTCTTTGACGTTATTTTGAATAACGGCATTAACAGCGCCACAATTTTCATGACCCATCACGAGAATGAGGACTGATTTTAAGTAGAGAGCGGCGTATTCAATGCTGTCGAGCTCGAGAGGTCCGATCACATTACCTGCAACCCGTACAACAAAGAGATCGCCAACGCCTTGGTCGAAAAGGATCTCTGGGGACACTCTGGAATCCGCACAGCCTAGAATCACTGCAAAAGGGGATTGTTTGCATACAAGCGCCTCGCGTCTTTCTGTATTGCGATTGGGATGTTCTAGTGCATCGTGAACATACCGTTCATTACCTAGCATCAGGCGATCCATCGCTTCGGTAGAGGAGAGTGTTGTTTCAGTATCTGCAAAGATGCAGGAGATGGGAAGGCATAAAAGAATGAGCAGCCGTTTCATGAAGACTCCTTATTAATGTTATTTTGAAATTGCACGATTCGCACAGTTGCTGTCAAGAGAACAAGAGCGCTAAAGAGGTAAGAGGCGATGACAAAAGTGGAGGGAAATAAAATCATAATTGCAAAAAAGATAAAGGCTTCAGCGCGCTCGATCAGTCCTGTGCTATAGTGGAAACTTTTTGTAGAAGTGTTTTGTGTGAACATCCCAACGATTAAGAATGAGGTCACGCAAATAAAACAACTGCCGAGCATCCATAATGAGGGGAGCGCTCGTGTGAGGGGATCGATCGAGTAAAGGCCTAAGATGATGGCAAATTCGACGATCCGATCGGAGATGATGTCAAGGGCGGCGCCTTTTAAGCTCGTTTTTTGGTAGTATCTTGCTAAAGAGCCATCAAGGGTGTCTAGAAATCCTGAAAAAGCAAGAAATAAAACAGCCAAATAAGGGCAACCAAAAAGAAGGAGGGGATAGATTGCGATGCCGAAAAAACAGGCAAGATAGGTTAAGCTAATGGGATTGAGCGTGCGCAAAAAAATCGATTGAAGATACGGCGTAATGCAGTATTTTTGGTAGGTGTTGCTAAAGTGCTTTTCAATCATTTTTCACCAAGCTCCAAAAGAATCTTTTTGATTTTGTCTTTGATGTCTACATCAGTTGATTGATTGACCAAAATGGCAAATGCGATCTCATCGATAAATCCAGCGTAGCCTCTAATGAGAGACATCGATCCCGATTTTGCTTTGCAGTGGGGGAGTGTCTCGGGAAGGGAATTGAGAAATAAGGGAAAATGAGGCGATTCTTTCATTTTGAGTAAAATGGCAACGAGTTGCTTGGCTGTGATCCCATTTTTTCTCGATAATCCAGAACCATCTGCCATGTTAAACCCATGAAGATCGATCCCTTGAGAGTGCCAAAAGGCAGTGACTGCTTTAACACCAGCTGTCGTAGACCCCTCATTTAAAACGGTCTCTCCTATTTTTTTTAAGAGATGCTCGGCGTATAAATTGATGCTTTTCTGATTGGTCCAATAGACAATTTCTTTAAGTGGAGGAGAATACGTTGTGTGAATGACAATCCTCTCTTTACTTTGGATTAAATCCTTCTGATCCACCTTGATTTTTGAGCTCGCAAGAGCTTGAGATAACAAATAGGAGCAACTCATCGCAGGATCTGGGATGGCACCTTTGATAGAAAAGGTTTCAACGCCAATGGGGATTGTTCCGCGGATCCGCTGAGTCAAAGAAAATTCAGATCCATAGATACAGGCGCAATCACCCGAGTTTAAAGGACCTGTTGTCACTTCATTGAATAGGATGATCATTGGGAGGGGAGGGTCTTGTCGTAAAATGCCTGTAGCGCTACCTAATGCAGCACCTGGCTTAAAAGTAAGGGTGTAGTAATTTTCATGGAAAGAGAGGGCAGACGCGCCAGCTCCATAGTAATTGCCTAAATCTTCAAAGTTCCAGCTGGGTACTGCAAGCGCGCTTTCCCAAAGCGTTGCATCGCCGATGACTTTTCCCGCGATCTTTTTGATCCCAAGCTTTTGCACAGCAGACACCCAAAGTTGAATTTGATCCTCCCAATTGAGGACGGAGGGGATCTTGTTGGATCCAAGGCAGGGATCTCCACCACCATGGATGTAGAGATTTCCGTGAAGGGTTCCTTTTCTGTCGATGGCGCCATCGTATTCCAAATCGGTCTGAAATCGCATTTCAGGTCCTAAAAGCTGTAATGCCGCAGCGGTTGTGACAATCTTCATGCAAGAGGCGGGGACTTGGGGGCTATCGCTGTGGTCATTTAAAATAATTTCTTTAGTTTTGCTGTTAACAGCGTAAGAGGAGTTTGTGGCGTGATCAAAGGGGGTGAGTAATACAGATGCTAGTAAAAGAGTTGAAATAAGCATAAAAGAGTGGTTTAAAAGTTAAGTATTGTCTATGATGGAGCCTTTAAAAAATGGAAATAATATGATTCAATTCGATCAGGTTGCCCTTGGATTCTCGGGTCATGACCTATTTACTGGAGCCTCCTTTACCCTTCAAAAAGGGGAGCGCTGTGGGCTGCTCGGTCGCAACGGCTCAGGTAAATCCACGCTGTTTAAACTAATCGATGGGGAAATAGAGGCCGATAAAGGCTTCATCACCGTTCCCAAAGACTACAGGATTGCGTATTTAAAACAACAGATCCACTTTACGGAACCTACCCTCATTGAAGAAGCGGCGCTTGGCCTTCCCCCTCAGGAAAAAGATCACATCTATAAAGCTGAAAAAATCCTCTTTGGTTTGGGATTTACAGAAGAAGATCTCGAGCTTGATCCGAAAACATTTTCAGGTGGTTTTCAACTCCGATTAAATCTTGCTAAAGTGTTGATTTCCGATCCCGATTGCTTGCTTCTGGATGAACCGACAAACTATCTCGATATCCTCTCCATCCGCTGGCTCACACAATTTTTAAGTAAGTGGAAAGGGGAGTTCATCCTAATCTCTCACGATCGCGACTTTATGGACAAGGTCACGACCCATATGATGGGTATCCACCGAGAAAAACTCTTAAAAATTAAAGGATCGACACTCGATTTTTTTGAGTATGTTCTGCAAGAAGAAGAATTGCATGAGAAGAGCCGGATTAAATCAGATAAAAAGCGCACACATCTTGAAGGCTTTATCGAGAGATTTGGTGCAAAAGCTTCGAAAGCCACTCAAGCGCAGTCGAAAGTCAAGCAGCTGGCAAGAGAGCCCGTTTTAGAAAAGTTAAATCAACTCTCCCATCTATCTTTTTCTTTTCAAGAAGCCTCATTTCCTGGAAGAAAAATGTTGGAAGCGAAGAACCTTCGATTTGCCTATATAGAAGATGAGCTTCTCATCGAAGATTTTTCTGTTGAAATTGAAAAAGGGGAGCGCGTTGCGATCATCGGGAAAAACGGACGGGGTAAATCCACCCTTTTGCGCCTCATTGGAAATGATTTAGTTCCCAATAGCGGCTCCATGGAGTTTTCAGACAATACGCGAATCGGTTATTTTGGACAAACCCACGTCGATAGACTTAATAGCTCCCATCGGATTGAAGAAGAGATCGCTCTTGCGAATTCCTCCCTTAATTTCACAGAAGTGAAAGCCATTGCTGGCTGCATGATGTTTAGCGGGCCTCTTTCTGAAAAGAAGATCTCTGTTCTCTCTGGTGGAGAAAAAAGCCGTGTTCTTTTGGGAAAAATTGTCGCTAAACCCTGCAGTATTCTTCTTCTAGATGAACCGACGCACCACTTAGACATAGAGTCCATTGAAGCGCTTATCGATGCATTAGAGGATTTTTCAGGTGCTGTTGTGATTGTAACGCATAGTGAGTTAATTTTAAGACGCCTTAATTTAGATAAAATTGTTCTCTGCGAAGAAGGAAAGCAAACGCTGTTTCTTGGTAACTACGATGAGTTTTTAGAGAAAATCGGTTGGGAAGAGAAAAAGAAAACATCCGTAGTGGCCCCGAGTTCCACCAATCCCAGAAAAGAAAAAGCAGATGCTGTCATTAAACGCGCTGCCATGTTGAAACCCATTGAAGCCCAAATTCAAGAGTGTGAAAAAAAATTGAAAAGCTTGGAAGAGGCTCAACAGCTACAACAAAGTAGTCTTGAGAATGAAAAACCTTCTTGGGATACGTTAAAACTCATGGGATCTCAGAAAAAGCAGATTCAGAAGCTCGAAGCAGAATTATATTCCCTCTATGAGCTTTTGGAGAAAACAAAAAAAGATTTATAAAAACTTTTATTTTGTTTATAGCTCGAGTTATGAATTACGAACCCTCTCGATTGAATCAGCGCATTGTGATCTGTCTAGTTGCAGCAGTAGCTGTTGTCATTACGATTTACATGAGTCTCTATCAATTGGGCCTGATCGATTACGTGTGGGACCCCGTATTTGGAGATCAGACGGAGAACGTTCTTAATTCCGACATCTCCCATACAATGAAAAACTACTTGCGTATCCCCGATGCATTAATGGGAACGCTAGCCTATCTTGGCGATATCGTCTTTGCACTCGCCGGATCCTCTAGGCGGTGGCAAGAGCATCCCTGGATGGTGCTTCTCTTTGGTATTAACGTCATTCCACTGGGCATTGTTAGCGCTGTTCTCATTTTCATGCAAGGAACCGTCGTTGGATTTTGGTGTTTTCCCTGCTTCATTACCGCAATTATTTCTATTGTGCTCATTTTCCTCTCTTTTAATGAAGTGAGCTGTTGTGTCCTCTATTTGCACGGCGTATGGAAAAAAAGCAGAAGCTATCGTCTGCTGTGGGAAACCCTATGTGGCAAACCCTCTCAAGTAGCTTATGAAGCAGGCGTTGAAATAATCCGAAAAAGGAGTCAGTAAACATGTGGGCGCGCATTGTTGAGTGTGTGTTAGCAATCTGGCTCTTTTTAAGCCCCTGTATTTTCGATTATTCCGCTACAGATTCATTTTTGTGGGTAAGCGCCTTTTTAATCGCTCTCTTTGCGCTCCTCTCTTTTTGGCCCCGCTGCAAAAATATCCACCTGCTCTCTTTAGGGGTAGTCCTTTGGTTATGGGGGTCTGGCTACCGCTCATTTCCACTACCTCCATCCGCTGCAGAAGAAAATTCGGTAGCTGTAGGCCTATTTCTTCTCATGCTTGCCATTGTCCCAAGTCATTCATTTCGTTTTTCTAAGTCCTGGAAGGACTTCCTATCTAATCGGACTAGAAATTAAGGGTGGAGGGTGTTAGAATGCATGGATTCAACTTAAAAAGTATGAGTTCTATGTTTGAAGCCCCCTTAAAAGAATCGATCCCAGGACGAGAAGAGCGCATTTTAGAGCTCTGGCAGAAAAGAGACGTCTTTAAAAAGTCGCTCGATTTGCGCATTTCCAATCCTGTTTTTTCCTTCTACGACGGCCCCCCTTTTGCGACAGGACTTCCCCACTACGGCCATTTGCTAGCTGGAACGATTAAGGATGTGGTTCCCCGTTACAAAACGATGAAAGGCTATTATGTACCGCGCCGTTTCGGATGGGATTGTCATGGGCTTCCGGTTGAAAATGAGATTGAAAAAGCAAAAGAGCTCTCAGGCGCTGCTGCAATTGAAGCTTTTGGATTGGCAGCTTTTAATGAAGAGTGCAGAGCTATTGTTTTGCGCTATACAAATGAGTGGAAGCGCACTGTGGAGCGGATGGGAAGATGGGTTGATTTTTCCGATACGTATCACACCATGGACCTCAAGTTTATGGAGTCGGTATGGTGGGTCTTTGGACAGCTTTATAGCAAAGGGCTTGTTTACGAAGGCTTTAAAGTAATGCCCTTTTCAGCAAAGCTTGGGACTCCTCTTTCTAATTTTGAAGCCAATCTCAACTACAAAGATGTCGATGATCCCTCACTGACTGTGATCTTTCAACTCGAGGATGATCCTAAGACCTCTCTTTTGGTATGGACGACAACACCTTGGACGCTTCCCTCTAACTTAGCGATTTTGGCAAAAGCAGAGATGAAGTACGTTAAAATCAAAGATCTCAAAACAGATCATCACTACATTTTAGCAAAGGCGCGCCTTCCTATTTATTTTAAAAATGAAGAAGAATATGAAGTCATCCGTACATTTTACGGAAGAGAACTCGCCTCTTTAAGATATCAACCCTTATTTCCTTTTTTTGCAGCGCGCTCCGATAAAAAAGCTTTCCGCGTGATTTTAGATGAGAATATCACAGCAGAAGATGGAACCGGATTTGTGCATGCCGCGCCAGCATTTGGAGAGGTTGACTTTTATGCATGCGCTCGAGAGGAAATCGAAATTGTATGCCCTGTCGATCACAATGGACGGTTTACTAAAGAAGTGCCTGATTTTGAAGGCCTTTATGTCAAAGATGCCGATAAAGACATTATCAAACGACTGAAAGAAGAAAAAAAAGTATTCCATCACGGACAGATTCGCCATAGATACCCGTTTTGCTGGCGATCCGATACCCCATTGATTTATAAAGCCGTGCGCACTTGGTTTGTCGCTGTTGAAAAAATCAAAGAGAAGATGATCGCATCGAATCAAAAGATCCAGTGGGTTCCAGAACACATTAAAGAGGGGCGTTTTGGAAAATGGCTAGAAAATGCACGGGATTGGGCAATCTCACGCAACCGCTATTGGGGAACACCGATTCCAATTTGGCGCAGTGAAGATGGAGACATCATCACTATCTCAAGTATCGAAGATCTAGAAAAGCGAACAGGGGAGAAGATTACCGACCTCCATCGCCATTTTATCGATCATCTTACATTTACAGAAAACGGAAAAGTTTACCATCGGATCACAGAGGTTTTTGACTGTTGGTTTGAATCGGGATCGATGCCGTATGCCCAAGATCATTATCCTTTCGAGAAAAAGGAAACCTTTGCAGCTAAATTTCCAGCCGATTTTATTGCAGAAGGTTTGGATCAAACGCGGGGGTGGTTCTATACACTCCATGTATTAGCAGCAGCCCTTTTTGATCAACCCGCATTTAAAAATGTGATCGTCAATGGGATTATTTTAGCAGAAGATGGGATGAAAATGTCCAAACGGCTCAAAAACTATCCAGAGCCCGATCTTGTGATTAATTCGGCAGGAGCGGATGCCATCCGCTTGTATCTTCTCAATAGTCCAGCTGTAAATGCAGAGGACTTGCGCTTTTCAGAAAGAGGCGTTGAGCTCATCTCTAGACAAGTGTTAATCCCTCTTTGGAACTCCTATGTCTTCTTATCCACCTATGCCCGTATCTATAACTGGCGCCCACAGTCGGATCATTTTACGCCACCTGAAGCCGATATTGACCGTTGGATCCTTTCCCTATCCCAAAAATTGATTCAGGATGTGACAACAGCAATGGACGCCTATGCGCTCAATCGCGCAGTAGCTCCCTTTGTCGATTTTATCGATCAGTTGACCAATTGGTACATTAGACGCTGCCGCTCCAGGTTCTGGTCAGAAAAAGATACGTTAGACCGCTCCCAAGCGTTTGAAACGCTCTACACAGTTCTACTCACCATCTCAAAAATTGCAGCGCCTTTCACTCCTTTTATTTCAGAAGCTATTTATCAGCCTTTAAAGCGCTCTAGCCATCCTGAGTCGGTTCACCTGTGTGATTTTCCTGTCTACGACGCTAAGCAGCGCCTAGAGGTTCAGGAGCTTGAAATGGCCTATGTTCAAAATGTCGTTAGCAGTGGACATGCCCTGCGTAAAGAGCATAAGCTTAAAGTGCGCCAGCCCCTATCGACAGCCCACGTCATTACTGCAAATCCAGCTGTTTTAGAGTCCCTCTCCAGACAAAAACAGCTCATTGCCGATGAGCTCAATGTCAAGCAAGTCGTGTTGCATTTAGATGAAACAGAATTTGTGCAACTAATTGCAAAACCCAATTTCCGAATCCTCGGGAAAAAAGTGGGAAAATGGATGAATGCGCTCCATACACTCATTCAAGGATTCTCTCAAGCGCAGCTCAATACTTTGCTGACAGGCAATACCTTAAAAGTGCAGATCGAATCAGAAGAGATACTTCTCACTCCTGAAGATGTGGCAGTCGAGAGAAAGGTTAAAGAGGGCCTTATCGCCGCAACCTCTCACGAGATCACCGTTGCTTTGGACACAGCCCTTAACGAAGAGCTGTTACTCGAAGGCTTATCTCGGGAAATCGTCAATAAAATCAACACGATGCGCCGCGATGCAGGCTTTTCAGTGACAGACCGTATTGTCATTCAACTCCAAACAACTAACCGCGTAAAACAAGCTTGGGAGATCCATGCCGATTATATCCAGCATGAGGTTTTAGGAACACAAGTGACCTTTTCTTGTGAAGAGGGGACCGATTGGGATCTCAACGGGGAGCCGAGCAAGATCGCAATTGCGCTCAGCGTGATTTAATATTGACACCCTCTCCTTCCTAAAAAAGGGGAGGATGTCAAACAATTTTCTATTTCGTTTGGGCTATACTGTGGGGCGTTCTAGTTCTTGCGTTTTCAGCTGCTTGACAAGTCTCGGGGTTCCTCTATAAAATTAGTGCTGCGCTTCAGATGATTCATGCATATACTGCAGTCGGCCTGAAACTTGGATTTGGACCTGCGCGAAAGCTCCCGCGGATCATCGATCATATACCCAACTCGGTCATGAACTTGGATTTGGACCTGCGCGAAAGCTCCCGCGGATCATCGATCTTAAGTCGCCCCATATTAACAATATGGGGCGACTTAAGATCGAC
>CAMAVL010000048.1 GCA_945861735.1 Chlamydia trachomatis | reverse complement strand
CCTGAAACTTGGAATTTGGACCGCGCCAAAGCCCCGAGGATCGCCGATCCTCGGGAGCTTTCGCGCAGGTCCAAATCCAAGTTTCAGGCCGACTGCAGTATATATCATCTAAAAATTAAACCACTATAAGGGGAACCACGAGTTGAAAGGCAAGGGTATCTATCGAGAGGTAGGATCTGAAGGAAGCCTAAAAACAAACCGAAATTAGGGCTATTGGGCCCTTAATTTTATAGTTTTTGAACATTCTTCTTACTTGTCTAGTGCTAAGACCCAGATTATCAGCTGCTTGCAGCTGTGTTATCGTCTTTTGTCTAAGCTGAGAAAAAACCTCAGCTCGATCTAACTTGACAAAGTCACATTAGATAAAAACTTTTTTTGGCGTGAAAGCCCCAGGGATCGAATAGCGCAAATGGGGTTGTATTATTCAATACTAGCCCCATTTGCGCTATTCGATCCCTGGGAGCTTTGACGCTAAAAAAAAGTCTTGTCTAATGTGACTTTGTCAAGCTAATTCATTGATACTCATAATGATAGTCCTCTCCATATGTTATTACCTCCTGGTAATAAACATGTTATTACCACGAAGGGGACATTTCTATTCTTCGCAAAGCGGACATTTCTAAAAAACGATAACAGATTTAGTTTTAAGCTTGAAGATAAATAAGATATATGATACTATTTATTATAATAAGATCAGCAAATATAATAAAATGGGGGTTTTGTATGAGTATTTTAGTAAATGATTCAAGATTACCAGAAAATAATAATGTTGCAGGGGGAGGTCCTATCGGTTTTAATCCGATGTTGCAGGAAAGCGGCTATGATGCTTATGAGGTGAGTATCTCCGTTTTTCATGCGGAATCCTTAACAGCGATGCACGCGAATGGCTCGCTAGGCCGGGGTGTCAGAGTGCTTAGCTCCAGTGGGACACCACCTGCCAGCACAGAACCTTCTAGGATGTCTTCTGTGGCTTGGGCTATTGGAAAGTCGCTGTTTAAGTGGGGTATTAAGAAGCCTGTTACTGCTACGGCCTCTTTAGTGATTGTTACTGGCATGCTATTATACTATGGAACAAAAGCAGTCTTGCGGCGAAAACAAGAACCACAACAACTAGTTAGCCCAATAGAGCAAGAAAGACGTGCCACAATGTCTTCTTACCACCCAAGAAACGAGACCTAACAGGTAACTGCGATGAGTTGAGTTAGTGCAATCGTGCTGAAGTTGTAAAACTTCATTGTGGACCAAATGCGCCTTCTAGTTTAGAGAGCCGCTTTTCTAGAGCATCGATCTGTTTGACGTATTCGGCTATTTTACGCAGGTGGACCTGCTGGCGATTGTGCTCCGCTAGGGGCATGACGGGGCTTCCCGAGTATTTGCCTGCTTTAGTAAGAGATTTGCTGATCCCTCCGCGTGCTGTAATCATGACGTGGTCTGCAATCTCAACGTGACCTACGATCCCAGCTTGTCCGCCAACGATCACATTTCTACCTGTTTTGGCAGAGCCTGAAATCCCTGATTGGGAAACAATGATATTATCTTGTCCTAGTTGGACGTTATGGCCAATTTGAACAAGGTTATCGATTTTTGTCCCATGTGCAATATGAGTTGTTTTGAATCGCGCGCGATCGATTGTCGTGTTCGCTCCAACTTCTACGTCATCGTCGATCATGACATTTCCCCGTTGATGGAGTTTTGTGTGTTTGCCACTTGCATCTGTTAAATAGCCAAATCCACAGGAGCCGATGACACAACCGGGTTGAAGGATGACTCGATTGCCAATGATGCAACGCTCTCTGATAACGACATGGGGGTGAAACAGGCAGTCACTACCGATTTCAACATTTGGTCCAATAGAAACAGATGCTGTGATGTGTGTGCGATCTCCGATTTTAACGCCTTTGTCGATGACGACATAAGGGCCGATCTGAACATCTTTTCCAATAACGGCATCTTTGTAAATAACAGCTGTTGGATGGATTCCTGTAAAGGCAGAATGCTCATATTCGTATGGAAAGAACTGTTCGACAATTATTTGAAAGGTAAGGGATGGATCTTGAGAGATGAGGAAATTTCTTCCTTCAATCGGTGAGACGGATGGGTCAACACAGATGACTCCAGCTGCGGACTCAAGCATCGCTTGTCTATAAAGGGGATTTGCCAAGAAAGACGCATCTTCAGGTTTTGCAGACTCTAAAGCGTCAACCCCAGAAATACAGAGACTAGGGTTGCCGATGAGTTTTGCTTTCGTGAGATGAGACAATTCGGCTAGGGTGAATTGTTTTGCCATAAAAGTTATTTTTTAGTTGTGTCTGTTTCTGTCACAGGGGCAGGTGCGGCAGATTGTTGTTTAGCGTCCATTTGAAAATTTTTGTCCATTTCAGTAACGACAGAACTTGTTACGTCAAGCGCTGGAGTGTAATAAAATGAGGCGTCTTTGTTAAGAACTGCAGAGAGTTTTTTGTCTTTAGCAACTTTTTCAGAAGCTTGTGTGATGCTTGTGCTGAGCGTTTGAATGATGCGCATATTGGCTTGATTGAGCACTTGATAATATTGGTTTTGATAGCGGCTCATCTCTTCGTTTAATACTCTAAATTTATTTTTGAGTTCTTCTTCTGCTTCAGGAGAGAGTCCGTCGAGATATTCCGGATCATTAAATTTAGCTGTGATATCATTGAGTTGTTTTTCAGTATCTTCTAAAAGAGAAGACATCTGTTTTTTTAATGCCTCAAAAGAAGCTTGTTCTTGTTTGCCAAGCTTCGAGTCTGTTATGCAGTTGGTGAAATTGACAATACCAATTGAGAGGGCATCTGCAGCAAATGCTCCCACAGAGAGGCTGGTTGAAAGTAAAAGAATTGAAATAAAATGACGGTTCATAAAAAAAGCTCCTTGTTTAAAATTGTCCACCCATTGAAAAAAAGAATTTGCGCACTTCGCTGCGCCCATCGGGATTAACAGGGAATCCTATACCCACAACGATTGGGACCCGATTAATGAGCTCTATGCGAGCACTCACACCATAGCTCAATTTAAAATTGGCTACATAAAAACGTTTTAAGCCGACACTTCCCGCATCAGCGAATACAGATAGATCTAAGAATGGGAATATTTCTTGGAGATATTCGATAGAGAGGAGGTTAGAGGAAATTCCTCCTTTAGGATCTCCATTGTCAAAGTGACCGCCTAAATCAAAGGCGCGATATCCGCGGACAGAATTTTCACCACCTAAAAAGAATCTCTCGTTTAAGGGGATTTGTTCTGGAGTATTCGTCTTTAAAATAGGCTCGATGAATCTAAATTCAAATCGGTACTTCATAATTCCACGTCGCCATAGCTGGGTGTAATAGCTGTTGATATAGCCCATCTTCAAGAATGTGAAGTCTCCGCCGACCCCTGCAAACTCCCCGTCTAAAACAGAGCGGAAGCCATTATGAGGTTTTAAGGCGCTATCGGTAGAGTCGAAGGTAATGGAAGAGCCGGCTGCTGAAATAAGACCGCTATTGCGCGCCTCAGCGCGCTCTTGAGGGGGCGTTCCTTTAGCAACGTGGATTTGAGCGTTGCGTATGCGGTATTTAGTTCCAAAAGTCCAGTAGTAGTTAAATGGGTAAGCGGCGTAAACAGTCCCTCCAATCGTATTGATGTGATAGTCATCAGAAATCAGATGACTTTGGCTGCGAGTGACCTCAAAACCCACTCTCCATAGAGTGTCTCTAAAATAGGGGGTTAACCAAGAAACCGAGTAGGTTCTTTGTTTGGATCCCATGCTGACTCGAGCGTGAGTATATTCCCCACCACCGCGTAGAGCCGATAAGCCTTCAGAGAAGATTTTTGGGATCCCTTTATAATTAAAATTGCTCTCTGAAAGATCAAGACCTCCAAATAGGTCATCTGCTGTACTAAAACCAAAGAATAAGCTGACATTGCCCGTTGTCGTTTCATCGACTTCAATGTAAACATCGCGATAATTGTCACCGAGCGCTTGATCGTCTTGAGTGCGCACGGCATAGACATTTACGCTTTTAAAATAACCAATATTTTCTAATCGAGTCTGTGTCGCCTTCAATTTAGCCGTATCAAAAGTCTCTCCAGGGACTAGAAGAGATTCCCTTAGAATCACATTATTTTTGGTTTGAACATTTCCAAAAACGCGCACAAGACCAATCTTATACTGCTCTCCTTCTTCAATGATAAAGGTGACGTTATAAAGGGGCTCATTGGCAATAAGTTGTGTTTCATACTGAACGTTGCAATCGATATACCCTTTGCGTCCATAAAGATCTTTGATGTTTTGAGCTGTTTGGCGTAAATTTTCAGGAGAGTAGATTCCATCGGGACGGACAAGAAAAAGAGGATCAATATCTGAATTTGGAAAGAGGGTATTTCCTTTAAAAGTGATTTTTTTAAAGTGATAGACGGTTCCTCTTTCGGCATCAATTTGTAAAATGATCTTTCCTTGTGATTTTGACTCTAGAACCTTAATATCAACTTTAGCATCTGCATAGCCCTTATTTTGCAGCATGTTAATCACAGTTAACTTATCTTGTTCTAAAGCTTCTTCATTGTAAATGCCAGCTCCCGTCATCCAGCTCGTGAGAAAGTTATACTTTTTTGTATAAATCATTCCTAAAAGTTCGCTCTTTTCGGAGCTTGTAAATCCGTTAAAGACGATGTCATCGATTTTGCCTGACCGGCCTTCTCTTACCTCAATTTGGATATCAACTTCATTTGTTTTGGGATCGGAGAGGATCGTATACTGTAGTTGAGACTCAAAATAGCCTTTTTTGACGTAGTATTCTTTAACTTTGTTGAAGGACTTATTGAAGGCTTGTCGATTAAAAACCGCATTGGGTTTAATGCCTAATTCCTTTTTAAGTGCTTTGGTTTTAATATGTTCGTTGCCATTCCATTGAATTGAGCGGATGTTTGGTCTCGGCCATAATTTTAAGTAAATGTGCACTTCATCATTAAGCACATCTAGCCTGGGTTCCACTCGATCGTATTCTTCATATAAAGCCTTAAGATCGCTATCGAAAGTATTTTGAGAAAAAGGGTCACCTACTTTTGTTTTCAACCGATTTAAAACAGTTTTAGCATCGAATGAGGAGTTTGCTGGCAGATTTTCAACCGTTAAATTGATGTTTGCAACCTTTCGATCTTCAAATGCCTCCGTGGAGGGTGCAGCAGGGAAGGCCTGATTTATAGGAGCGCATGTAAATGCAATTAAGGAGAGGTAGGTTAAAATTTTCTTGCTCGTCATCAAAATTCGCTTGTGTTTTGTGTAAGTAGATCGAGTATAAAGAATAAAAGGAATATTTGCCAATCGAGAAAAATTAGAACAATTGCCGAGCGGTCAGGGCTCTTGCGAGTGTGCCTCCATCGACAAAGTCCAGGGAACTTCCAAGGGGCAACCCAAAGGCGAGTCTAAATACATTTAATCCAAAGCTTTGAATATGTTCCTTGAGATAGATTGCTGTCGTATCACCTTCTAATGTCGAATCAAGGGCGATGATCAGCTCTTGAACACCAAGTGTTAGAATTCTGTTTTTTAGTTTATCGATTTGTAGATGTTCTGGTGCTTTCCCATTCATGGGGGATAAGAGCCCTCCGATGACGTGGTAGAGTCCGGAGTATGCGCCTGTTTCTTCCAAAACGAATGCATCTTTCGCAGATGCGATAATGCACATTTGCTTGGGGTTGCGTTGAGGACTTTTGCAAAAAAAACATACCCCATCTTCTGTTAAACAATGACATTCAGGACAATCCTGAATTTTTTCTTTGAAAGTGCTGAGGTGGGAGGCGAATCTTTGAAGGTCGTCCGTTTGCCAATTTAAAAATTGAAAGGCGAACCGCTCAGCTGTTTTAGAGCCGACGCCTGGAAGTTTTTTTAAAAAACTAATTAATGTGATCAGTTCGCTTGGGTACTTATGCATTGCTTGGATTATGCCTCAAGTAAATATTTTCTGGAAGAAATAACCCTTTTGTTTTTTTGGGGTTCTGAGGTAAACTTGTTGAAGTTAGCATTTTAAATTTTAATCTTAAGTGGATATGACAGCAAAAGCTCGAGTGATTGGAACAGGGTGTTATTTGCCCGAGAGAATTCTGACGAATCGCGATCTGGAACAGATGGTAGAAACGACTGATGAATGGATCCTCTCGCGCACGGGAATGAAAGAGCGTCGGATTGCTCGTAAAGATGAGTATACATCCGAGATGGGATTTCATGCTGCAGAGAGAGCGATTGCATCTGCTGGGATCTCTTCTGAAGATATTGATTTGATTCTTTTTGCGACAATCACCCCTGATTTCATTTTCCCAAGCACAGCATGTTTGCTGCAATCCAGACTTAAAGCGATCAATGCAGCGGCCGTTGATATTCAAGCTGCATGTACGGGCTATATATATGGTCTATCCCAAGCAAAAGCATATATCGAATCGGGCATGTATCAAACGATTTTGATTGTCGCATCGGAAAAGCTCTCTTCGATTATTGATTATACCGATCGCAATACCTGCGTTCTATTTGGGGATGGAGCTTCTGCCTGCGTTGTGGGCTCAAAAGGGGATGGCCTCTTTATTAGAGATGTGTGTCTCGGAGCGGATGGTGATTTGGCGGAACTGCTCATTTTGCCAGGTGGGGGGTCTCGCAATCCAGCTTCCTTAGAGAGTGTGACAAATCAAATGCACTATTTGCGGATGGAAGGAAAGGAAGTCTTTAAACATGCGGTGCGCCGTATGGAGATGGCTTCTAAGTGGTGTTTAGATAAAGCCTCCCTTTCTGAAGATCAAATTAGTTGGTTAGTTCCTCATCAAGCAAATACACGGATTATAGAAGCGATTGCCAAGCGGTTTAAAGTGCCGATGGAAAGGGTCTATATGACGATCCATAAGTATGGCAATACTTCAGCATCCTCTATAGGAATTGCGCTTGACGAGCTTTTGAAAGAAAATCAGTTGCAAGAAGGGGAAAATCTACTTCTTACAGCTTTTGGAGCTGGGCTTACTTGGGGAGCCTCTATTTTAACCAAGGGTAAAGATGAATCATAAAAAATGGGCTTTTTTGTTTCCAGGGCAAGGTGCTCAGTATCCTGGAATGGCTAAAGATTTTTATGATCAGTTTCCTGTTGCGCGCCAGGTGTTTGATGAAGCGGATACCTATCTTAAAAGTTCTTTTTCTAAACTCATTTTTGAAGGACCGTCTGCCGAACTGACTTTAACTAAAAAGGCCCAAGTGGCGATCTATGTGGTGAGTATCGCGCTCCAGCGCACAATAGAGTCTCTATTTCCTCATTTAAAGCCAACGGTGTGTGCAGGATTGAGCTTAGGGGAGTATACTGCATTGACGGCAGCTCATAAGATTTCGTTTAAAGACTGTTTGGATCTCGTCGTTGCAAGAGCCTCTTATATGCACGAGGCGTGTGAAAGGGAGCGCGGGACGATGCAGGTGATTCTAGGGATGGAGGCATCTGTTGTCGAAGAAGTCATTCAAGGATTAAATCCCCCCCACCAAATATGGGTGGCTAATTTAAATTGCCCAGGCCAAGTTGTCATCGCAGGATCTGTTGAAGGGATGGCGGTGGGTATTGAAGCTTTAAAGCAAAAAGGGGCAAAACGCGCAATTCCCTTAGATGTCTCAGGCGCCTTTCATAGCGGACTGATGCTCTCAGCTCAAGAGAGCCTTTCTCCCAAAATTCAGTCTGTTCCTCTGAGTGTAAGCCCGATTGACTTTGTGATGAATGTTCCAGGGGACTACATCAATGATCTTCAAAAGATTAGAGAAAATCTCATCCATCAGGTGACAAGTCCAGTGCGTTGGGAAAAAGGAGTTAGAGCCATGATGGAAAAGGGGATTGATGTGTATCTCGAAATTGGCCCTGGAAAAACGCTTGCTGGAATGAATAAAAGAATTGGGGTAACACAGCCCACTTTAAGTATTGAAAAAGTATCTGATTTAGATGAACTTCATAGGATGATTGATCATGCAGCTATTGAAAGATAAAAAAGCATTGGTAACAGGTGGAACCGCAGGCATTGGTAGACAGATATCCCTTTCCTATGCTGCCCAAGGCGCTCATGTTGCTGTTTTTGGAACGAATGAAACCCGCTTGAAGGAAGTGTTAGAAGAGCTCTCTCAAGCGAGAGTTTTCGAAGGGCAGCTGTTTGAAGGTGTCATCGTCGATGTCTCTAATAAGATAGCGGTAGATCAAAAAACAGCCTCTTTGCTCAGTGTTTGGGGAAATATCGATATTCTAGTTAACAATGCAGGAATCACCAGGGATGGCTTACTCATGAAAATGAGTGAAGCGGATTGGGATCTTGTGATTGATACCAATCTTAAATCTGTTTATAATATGTGTCAGGCTCTGATTAGACCCATGTTAAAAGCCAGAAAAGGAAAAATTATTAATATTTCTTCTGTTGTTGGCTTGACAGGAAATAGTGGACAAGTGAATTATGCTGCTTCTAAATCAGGAATGATCGGCTTTACAAAATCTCTTGCCCAAGAGGTTGCAACGCGTGGCATTTGTGTGAATTGCATTGCGCCTGGATTCATTCACACTAAAATGACAGAGCTCCTCACAGAGGACCAAAAGCTTGGAATCCTCAAGAAGATCCCAATGGGACGGATGGGGGCTCCAGAAGATATCGCCAACGCTGCTGTGTATCTAGCAAGTCATCTCTCAGACTATGTCACTGGACAGGTTTTGACTGTAGATGGCGGAATGGTAATGTGATTTTTTTTATAAACGAAAAAGATTTCAAAAATGAAGTCTTTTTCAAAATTAACCGAAGGGAAACTTATGTCAATTGAAAAAGAAGTGATTGATATCGTAGTTGAGCAACTCGGTGTTGACGCAAACGATGTCTCTTTAGAAAAATCTTTTGTAGAGGATCTCAACGCAGATTCTTTAGACTTAACAGAGTTAATCATGACGTTTGAAGAACGTTTTGGCTTTGAAATTTCTGAAGAAGAAGCTGAGAAACTCAAAACTGTAGCTGACGTTGTCACTTACATCAAAAAGAAGAAAGGTTAATTTCTTTTTTCAGAGGGAATTGCAAAACTTAGCTTAGAAGGTCAAATTTAATGGTTTTAGCGCGAATTTGGCCCAAATGGAGTTTTGCAGTTCCCTCGATATCTGCTAAATCCAATTCTTGAATCTTTTTTTGGGTCGTTTTACATCGATAGAGATTTGCACTCGATCTTTTTGCTAGGATGATATAACACATAATTCTCTCCATCGAGGTTTTTTAGACCATGTAAATTTATAATTCTTTCCGTAAAAGTCTTATAGGACATTGTGTAAATCCGCCTGACTGCATGGTTTTTCGGATCGCTTCCGTCCAAGGGATCAATAAAAAAGACGCGAGATTTATTATCACTTGTTTTAAGAGCTCCCAGTATGATTACGCTATGTGAGATAGAAAATTTTTTGAGTATTGCGGTAGGTTTCCAGCCAAATATCGGGTATCCAGCTACAGGCGTCTCCAAACAAAAAGGGGCCTCTTGATAAAATGATTTACCAAAAAATCCTTTAGCAGATAGGGGGCCCTTGTCTGTAAGTTCTTCGATAAAAGTCTCTATGGATTGAGAGGGAGCCCAATTCGATTCTTTAAAACCAAAGGAACGATATACGCCCCTAAACGTGCAGTTATCCAAATAGCTTAATTTCTTAGAAGGTCCTAAGAGCTCGAAAGAAACGTCAGCTGGTTTATAGAGTGGTTTGTCTGTATCGTAAATATTCTTAGGATTAATCCCCAGCGTTTTACACAAGATTCCATTCACTTTAATACATTGGATTCTGTATTTATCCTGGATAAAGGGCTCCAAATCCTGAAGTTGTTTAGAAAAGGCGTTCAAACACTCATAGAGTTTGACCGCTTCTTCTTTTTGCTCGGCGGAGGTTTCTGGATTTTCTTGTATTGCCTGTAGTTTAGGCAAAAAATCAGATGCCTTTTTTTGATCCCAAAGTCTATATTTTGTATAATTAGGATCGGTGAGGAGCTGCTTTGCAATATCCAATTCCCGGCGTTCTTTGTCGTGAATTGTATTAAATGATTTTCTTCTGTTAGATACTGCCTGTTCAATTTTTCTGGCCGCTTCCTGGCCGGGTTCGGGATGTTTTCCGATCCGCTCACGCAGTATATGTAGAGCATAGGTCCAACAAGTCCTTCCTTTTTGAGGAGGTTGAATCACACACTCTTTTTTGCCTGCGATGCGACCATTCGGCTTTCCGTGTGGAAGATCCCAGAAAATAAAAGAATTAATTGATACCGCGCTGGCCATATAACACCCATTAAAAATGTTTATTCTATTGGTGAATTCAACAATCTAGCGCAACAACCGTTGTTAAACGCTGCATTTTTAATATTTATTACTATATAGTATCAATAGACATTAGTTAATTTCAATATTAAAATAAAAAACACCACTAAAACATGATATAGATTCGAAAAATGCAATAAACTTATTTTTAATCTTAAAAAAATTAAGAACCAGGCAAAAACTGATCCCAACTAAGACTTCAACTCCCCCCTTATATATAGGCTGGGTCAATTAAAGATTGGGGGGGGGGGGGGAGTTGAAGTCGAGGGCGGGAGATCAACTGAGGAGAGCCAGCGACGAAGGCGATAGAATTCGCAGAGCTAGGTGGGTGTATTTTGTGTGATCTCATAGAGAGTAAAAAATATTTTACATGAAATTAGATGATCTGGTATGAAGAAGATCTCTGACAAAGCATCCCCGGAGCCCTTCTCTTTTGAAGGGTTTCGGAGATTTACTGCTTAACTAATCCCCAAAACATCTCTGCTAAAAACACTGCTCTTATCAAGCAACAGCTGGAAATAACCCTTTGAAGAATCCATGCATTACCTC
>CAMAVL010000047.1 GCA_945861735.1 Chlamydia trachomatis | reverse complement strand
ATTGAAAGCTGCCTGTCGACCAATTTTTGAAACAACTTGGGTATAGTGTGGCCTTTCTTAGGGAATTTATGCAACCGCTCGTTTTAATAGGAGTCTATACAATTTTTGACTGTTTTTAAAAACTGAGCGCGCACTTCCATATCATCGCCTAATAAAATAAATCCTAAGTACAGCTCATTAAACGCCTGAAGAGAGAGACTGGCCAACTGAGAAGACGGCAACTGTTGAGAGCGGATCGTTTCAACGATTTTTTCATTAAAAATTAAATTTTGGTGCCGCAATAACACATAAATACCCTCTGTGTTTTCTTGAACCCTAAAACAAGGCTCTCCCTGCATTTCAGATCTTTCCTTAACAGCGCCTAGTAAAATGGAGAATAAATTTTTTAAAACATCTGGAGCAATTAAACTCCGCAGTTCAATGGGAAAAATCGAGTGGAAGAAGTTTTCCAAAAGAATCTCTTCCTTCCTATTAAGATTGATAAAAAGATTTTTTAAGTAATTAAATTGCTCATATTGTTTAGCAATCATCCCTCCATTATAATCCCTAACTTCTCCAAGAATTCTCTGCAATTCGATCATTACAGCCTGACGCGCTTTCAATAAATCCACAGAGTGATCTTGGCGTAAAAAAGCAGCTGCTGCTATTTTAACGCGAAAAACGGATGCTTCCTTAAGATACTTTTTCCTTAAAGTTCCTACGATTTTAATCCGATCCAAAATTAACTTTAAAGAGGCTTGAGCCTTCTGGAACATCTCTTGCATTGAGATAAAACCGCCCTGAACAATTCTCAAGCAAATAATTGTAAATGACAAGTCCGCATCCGTCTGCTCATCAAAAGAAATAATTACCTGAGGCAAGTCTTTGGGATACTTAAGCTGATGGGATAAGGTAACGATATTGCGCATCACTTCTTCTTCATTGCGAGGCATAAATAACGGCCTCATCAGTTTTTCCACTCCATTCTTTAGATCATCCGGGAGTCTTTCTTTAAGCAATCGAATTTCCTCTAGGCTGAAGTCTTCACCATCCCCCTTTTCTATTTCTAAATAAATAAGTTGAATTTTATCTTCTTTCACAAAACTTACAAAACACGAATCTTCAATTTCACGCACAAGTGGAAAATAATGACGTAGAGCTTTCAACACATGGCGCTGATCAAAAATTTCATTGTCATTAAGGAAATTAATTCCTACAAAAACACCAACGACCCGCTTAACCCCAAAGGGTAAATGCAATTGTGTTTTGCTAAATTTCAAATTTAAATGTCTTTGAAAAAAAGCTCCTTCAACCTGCATTCTGACAGCTTTACGAAATAGATAAAATACATAGACAATCCGACTCATATGCCCATATTCACGAATCGCTTTAAATTCATCTCCACACATCACTAGAAAATGTTGCATCTGGCTGAAAATATCGTAGTCAAAATCTGCGGGACGTTTTTCTAAAAGAGATGCGATCCTCTCTTGAATTAAGGCGGTTTTTTCATCTGCGGAAAGACCTTTGATTTCAAGAATGCGACTGGCATGATATACAGAGACCAATCCTAATCGAATTTCCGTTTCAATAATTGGCAAATGTTGCCGAATGCGCTCTATTTCTTGAAATGCATCCAAAGAGATCACTATTTCGCAAACGGTGAATAACTCCGAGGTGATTTCAGGTAATTTAAAGTCCGTTGTAAAAAAAGAAGATATATTTAGCCGTCGTCCAGGCAAAAGCCAACGACTAATCATTTCATAAAAAAACTTAGCGGCATTAACCCGATGGCTACTTAGAAGGAAAATAGAGACATTATAAGGGCCATCCCCCCACTCCGACCAACGAAACATTGGAAGCATTTTATGAAAATCCTCCAGTATTTCCTTTTCGCTAAAATCGGTGAAAAAAAAATCAGCTGGCAAAAGACGCATTAAAGTCGCCCGGACTGATCCGCTATATGACAAACTATGGGGATTATTTGGGGCGCTATCAAATACAGTAGTAATTAATGGAAAATGTTTTGTATGAGCCTGCAATACCATCTTTACTCCCCCTCTTCATAAATCTGAGCACTCATTTTACATCCCAAGTGAGAGAGGATCCACGTTCCTTGTCCACAAAACAGCTCGG
This sequence comes from Chlamydia trachomatis, assembly GCA_945861735.1. Taxonomy (GTDB): domain Bacteria; phylum Chlamydiota; class Chlamydiia; order Chlamydiales; family Rhabdochlamydiaceae; genus CAMAVL01. Next base: position 8,785 of record CAMAVL010000047.1, on the reverse strand, counting down.
GATCAAAAAAAGAACGCACGTGAATTGGCAAGTCATTTACGGAGGCGAGTTTAATACATCTCGAATGTAAAACTTCAGCCCCAGACTCTACAATAGATAGGGCTTGGGCGTAAGATAAAACAGAAAACACCTCAGCCTCTGCATTTTTTTTTGGATCTTCTGAGCATATGCCAGATACATCCTTATAAAATTCCACATGATCGGCCCCCAACGCTATCGCCAAAGCAACAGCTGTTGTATCAGAGCCCCCCCTTCCCAGAGTTGTAATTTCCCCTTCTTTACTAACACCCTGAAAACCCGCCACAATAACTACTTTATTTTCCTTTAACTGCTTTAACAATCGATGGGGCTTAACGTCTATGATTCGCGCCTCGGAATGGAGAGAAGAGGTAATAATTCCCGATTGGCTCCCTGTAAAGCTAATCGCCTCCTGCCCTTTAAGATGAAGAGCCATGGCAAGGAGGGCAATGCTAATCCGCTCCCCAACAGACACCAACATATCCAACTCTCTTAAAGGAGGGGCGGGGTGAACCTCCTTCGCCAGCGACAATAACTGATCGGTCGTATCCCCCATAGCACTCACGACAACGACAACGCGAAACGCCTCCAATCGCTTTAAAATAATTTCTGCTATCTTCCCAAATTGAGCTGGATGGGCAACAGAGGCCCCTCCAAATTTCATAATAACCGTCTTCACGCCAACACCTGTTAAAGAAGCCGACAGTCTAATCATTTTTTAAAACCGATGCAATCAGATTTGTCTTACCGGCTATTTTTTTTGATACCGCTTGATTTTATTACGAATCTTTTGATAATCTCTTCCCTTAAGACTAGAAACTCAGGAGTAACCCTTAAATGTCCAAAACAATTCAACAAGATTGGGACGTCAGCCAAGTTATTGATGATGTCGCATTCCAAGAAGAAGACGCAAAACTATTTAGAAATCTTTTAAACCGCAAAGAAGAATCTGCCGGAGAGGGATGTGTATCCTCTATGAGCGCCGGTCAGATCCTAAAAGGAAAGATTGCCGAATTGACAAAAGACTTTGTTGTCGTTGATGTCGGTCTAAAATCAGAAGGTCTCGTCCCTATCGGCGAATTCCCTGATTCAAGCGAAATTTACTTAGGCGCCGAAGTAGAGGTCTACCTCGATCAGGCGGAAGGCGAAAATGGACAAATCGTTCTTTCTAGAGATAAAGCCCGTCGTCAAAGACAATGGGAATATATCGTTAACTATTGTAACGAAGGATCAATGGTTAAAGGGAAGGTCATCCGCAAAGTTAAAGGCGGCTTAATGGTCGATATCGGAATGGAAGCATTTTTACCTGGCTCCCAAATCGATAATAAGCGCATTAAAAATCTTGATGAATTTGTTGGCCAAACTTATGACTTCAAAATCCTCAAAATCAATACTGACCGTAAAAACATCGTCGTATCTCGTCGCGAGCTTTTAGAAGAAGAGAGAATCTCTCGTAAAGCAGAGCTGCTAGAAAATATCCACCAAGGAGAGACTCGAAAAGGTATTGTTAAAAATATCACAGATTTCGGAGTCTTCTTAGATCTCGATGGCATTGACGGCTTGTTGCACATCACCGATATGACTTGGAAGAGAATCAAGCATCCTTCTGAAATTGTTGCATTAGGTCAAGAGCTAGAAGTGATCATTCTACACGTCGATAAAGATAAAGGGCGTGTCGCTTTGGGAATGAAACAAAAAGAATCTAATCCTTGGGAAGAAATCGAGAACCGTTATCCTCCAGGAACGCGCGTTAAGGGAAAAATCGTGAATCTTGTTCCTTATGGAGCCTTCATTGAAATTGAACCTGGAATCGAAGGATTGATCCACGTTTCTGAAATGTCTTGGGTAAAGAACGTCACTGACCCAAATGAAGTTGTTCAGAAAGGGGATGAAGTTGAAGCGATCGTTCTTGCTGTTCAAAAAGAAGAAGGCAAGATTTCTCTTGGGATTAAGCAGACAGAAAAAAATCCTTGGGATGACGTCGAGAAAAAATATCCAATCGGAAGCAATGTAACAACTGAAATCCGCAACCTCACTAACTATGGCGCATTTGTCGAGTTAGAACCTGGAATTGACGGACTGATTCACATCTCTGACTTGAGCTGGATCAAAAAAGTTTCCCACCCTTCTGAAATATTGAAGAAAGGGGATAAAGTCGATGCAGTTATTCTTTCCGTAGATAAAGAAAGCAAAAAAATCACCCTCGGAGTGAAACAACTTAGCAACAATCCATGGGAAAGCATCGAAAAAACAATGCCTGTTGGCTCGCTTGTTAAAGGAATTGTCACAAAAATTACAGCGTTTGGAGCATTTATCGAACTCGATAACGGCATTGAAGCGCTCGTTCATGTGACAGAACTTTCTGACCAGCCTTTTGGCAAAGTCGAAGATGTGATCAATAAAGGGGAAGAAGTGACAGCAAAAGTCATTAAGCTCGACCCTGAACATAAGAAGATTGCTTTATCTATCAAGGAATATCTCGTCGATAAAAACAACTTTAATGGCGATGACATCCTCGTTGGAGATGCTAAGAAAAAAGCTCCTAGCAAAAAGAAAAAAGAGAAAAAAGATTCGTTAGAAGAAACGACTTCTAGCGCTGATTAAGAATAGCCAGTTATACTAATGCGGGCTTTATTGCCCGCATGTATGTTTTAAATTTATATACCCATTTTACAAGGACTGTTTTAGATGAATAAAGATTTAGTCGCTATCTTTGAATATCTAGAGAGAGAAAAAGGAATCAAACGAGACATTATTATTTCAGCAATTGAAGAATCCTTAAGAGCTGCTGCTCGCAAAAGTGTCAAAGGTTTCATTAACGTCTCTGTACAGATCCATCCTAAAACAGGTATGATTGACGTCATTGCTCAAAAAGAAGTCGTCGATAAAGTCACTATTCCTGAAGAAGAAATTTCCTTAGAGGACGCCCGAGTACTCAATCCTGAGTGTGAAATTGGACAATGGGTTGATTTTGCCGTAACGCCTCAAGACTTTGGCCGAATCGCAGCACAAACGGCGCGCCAAATTATTTCCCAAAAATTGCGCGGTGCTGAGAAAGATGTCATCTACGAAGAATATCGTCATCGTGTCAATGAAATCATCTCAGGATCCGTCAAACGCGTCATTCGAGGAGCTACACTCATTGTCGACCTAGGAAAAGTCGAAGCGATTCTCCCTGATCGTTTTTATCCAAAAACTGAAAAATACAATGTAGGCGATCGCGTTCAAGCTCTTCTTTTAGAAGTGCGCGATACAGAAGGTGGAGGAGCCGAAGTCATTCTCTCCCGCAGCCATCCCGAATTTGTTAGCCAACTCTTTTCTCAAGAAGTTCCGGAAATTAATGATGGAACAATTATCATTGAAAAAATCGTCCGTGATGCTGGATATCGCACTAAACTAGCCGTCCGTTCTATCGATTCGAAAATAGATCCAGTAGGCAGTTGTGTAGGAATTCGAGGTAACCGCGTAAAAAACATTATCCGAGAACTCAATAATGAGAAGATTGATATCCTTGCCTATTCAGAAGATCCTGTTGAGATGCTACAAAACGCCCTATCTCCTGTTGAAATCAAAATGATTAACGTCAGTGAAGAAGGATCTAGTATTTCTATTGTTGTTTCTGATGAAGACTATCCTGCAGCTCTTGGAAAACGGGGAATGAATGCGAGACTCAATGGGGAACTCTCTGGCGTTGATCTTCATGTACAAAAAATGAGTCAGTACCAAGCCGTTATGAACCAAGAACGCGCACAACTCGCTCTAGCAGAAGACCCTTCTCTCGATGAAAAATTAACAATTGAAGGAGTAAGCGGCATGATTATTGAAAGTTTAATCAGCGCTTCATTCGACACTCCTCGTAAAGTATTAAATGCCACTCGCGAACAACTCGCAGCCATACCCGAAATCAGCCTAGACATGGCAGATAAGATATTGGAACAAATCCGAAAAAAGAGGGTCTAAACGTTGGCAAAAAATCTGAAATTAAATATTAAAAATGCCCAACTTGCGGAAGCGCTTAAGCTCGGACAAATAAAAAAACCCTCTGTCCTCAAGGCTAAAAAACCTATAGAAGAGACTGCTCCTGTCGAAAAAATGGCAGAAGAAGCTCCTCCTGAAGCCCCGAAGAAAAAACCACAAAAAGAAGATTCTACTCCGTCCATTGAAGCTGCGGAACCGGTTTCCCATACGCCGCCTCAGGCTGCAACCCCCATTCCAAGCGTTCGTTTAGATGACATCCCAGCTACTCCTCCAGAAGCTCCCTCTAGACCAACAGAGCGCCCTGCATATTCCCCACCGCCACCTCGCTATCCTTCACCTCGCTCGGAACAAACGCCTTACCCAAGAAGGGAAGGCCCCTCTTCCGATAGGCCGCCCTACCAAGGCAATAGGCCGCCCTACCAAAGTGGCGATAGACCCGGTTATCAAGGCACTAGACCACCAACCGACAGACCAGGTTATCAAGGCACTAGACCACCAACCGACAGACCCGGCTATCAAGGCACTAGACCACCAACCGACAGACCCGGTTATCAAGGCACTAGACCACCAACCGACAGACCTGGTTATCAAGGCACTAGGCCCCCCTACCAACCCGGTGGCAGTAGACCTCCTTATCAAGGAACGAGACCTCCCTACCAACCCGGTGGCAGTAGACCTCCCTATCAAGGTAGCACGAGACCCCCTTATTCCCCCCCATCCCAGGGAAATCGTCCAGATACGAGACCCCCTCTTCCTCTAAAAGAAGGAGCTAGAGTTGAAGACCCTAGCAAAAAAGGCAAGGACGATCACGCAGCTGGTAATAAAGCTGGATTTAAAGAATTTCGCGATTTCAAAGCGCCTCGAAAAGGAACTCCAATTGAACGCTCGTTTGATTCCAGAGATCGCCAAGGATTGCGCTCTGACACCTCCGATGAACAAAGCTGGCGCAAAAGACGTCCATTGAATAAGCCCCGCTTTGATCAACAAGAAGAAATCATTCGACCTAATGAGCTGAAAGTTCGATTGCCTATCACAGTTAAAGATCTAGCAGTTGAAATGAAATTAAAAGCATCTCAACTCATCGCTAAATTACTGATGAAAGGCGTCATTCTGACTCTCAATGATTTTCTAGACGATGAGACAACAGTTCAACTATTAGGGCAGGACTTTGATTGCAATATTACAATTGACACCAGTGAAGCGGATCGCGTTCGCATTACAGATAAAACAATCAAACAAGAAGTTCAAGAAACCCCAGAAGCTTCCCTCATCTTACGCCCCCCAGTAGCTGCCTTTATGGGTCACGTCGATCACGGTAAAACAAGCCTAATCGATATGATTCGCAAATCCAATGTAGCAGCAGGAGAAGCGGGTGATATTACACAACATATTGGAGCCTTCAAGTGCCATACAGCGGTCGGTGATTTAACGATTCTCGACACTCCAGGTCACGAAGCCTTTTCTGCGATGAGAGCGCGCGGTGCCGATGTCACTGATATCGTTGTTCTCGTGGTAGCTGGTGACGAAGGGATCCGAACACAGACAATCGAAGCGCTTCAACAAGCCCAAGCTGCAAATTGCCCCATTATTGTTGCGATTAACAAGTCGGATAAACCAAATTTTAATGCAGACAATGTCTACAGACAATTAGCCGATCAGAATCTTCTACCAGAGAGCTGGGGAGGAACGACGATTACAGTTAACTGTTCTGCAGTCAGCGGAGATGGAATTAAAGAACTTTTAGAAATGTTAGCTCTTCAAGCAGAGATCCTCGAATTAAAAGCAAATCCAAATTCCCGTGCACGCGGCACTGTAATCGAATCGGAAATGCATAAAGGAATGGGCTCTGTAGCCACTGTTCTTGTCCAAAACGGAACACTCCGCTTGGGAGATGCAGTCGTATTTGCACAACACTTTGCTCGCATTAAAACAATGCAAGATGAATGCGGAAAAGAACTTACGACAGCTGGACCCTCTACCCCTGTCAAAATCACAGGACTATCAGGTCTTCCAGATGCAGGCTGTGAATTTATCGTTGTTTCTAGTGAAAAGGAAGCTCGGGAAGTTGCTGAAAAAAGATCTGAAGGAAAACGTCATACTACCCTTCAGCTTAAACGCGCAGGACTTGAGACTTTCCAGTCTTCTCCAAAGAAAATCCTCAATCTGATTTTACGTGCAGACGTTCAAGGATCTGTAGAAGCATTGAAAATTTCTCTACAGAAAATTAAAACAACAAAAGTCGAATTGAACTTTATTTCGAGCAATGTCGGAGAAATTTCCGAATCGGATGTCCAATTGGCTGCAGCTTCAAAAGCTATCATCCTTGGCTTCCATACAAAAATTGAAAGTCACTCGGACTCTTTAATTAAGCAGCTCAAAGTCAACATCCGCCTACATGATATTATCTATCATGCAGTCGATGATGTAAAAGCCTTGATGCTAACCCTCCTCGATAAGGTAGCCCAAGAAACAGACACCGGAGCTGCAGAAGTTAAAGCCGTCTTCAAATCTTCCCAAGTTGGAATGATCGCAGGCTGCATCGTGACAGACGGAATCATTAAACGTTCCGATCACATGCGCGTCCTCCGCAATGGAGCGGTCGTTTGGAAAGGGGGAATTGCTTCCCTGAAACGGGTAAAAGAAGATGTTCGAGATCTTTCCAAAGGCTATGAGGGAGGAATTTTACTCCAAGGATTCAATGACGTTCTAGTAGGCGACATCTTACAAGCCTACGAAATCACATACCTACAACAAGAGCTTTAAGAGATTATGGTTAAAAATCGCGTAGTCAGACTTAACTCTCTATTAAAAGAGGTTATTTCAGAAGTTATCCATAGAGACGTGCGTAATCCTCTTGTCAATCGGCTCGTGACTGTCACGCAAGTTGAAATCACTAAAGATTTACACTATGCAAAAGTCCACATTAGCGTGATTGGAACTGAAATAGAAAAAGAACAAACGATTAAAGCCCTGCAGTCTGCTGCAGGCTTTATCGCCGTGAATGCATCTAAAAAAGTCGTTATGAGATATTTTCCTGCCTTAACATTTAAAATCGATTCCTCGGTGGATCAGCAAATACGGATTGATTCTTTGCTTGGAAAAATCCATGAAGAGCAAAAATTGCGCCACCCGAATGCCTCCGATGACACACTTTGAAGGAATCCTACCTCTGAATAAACCCCCTGGCAAAACGTCATTTGCCATGGTGGGGATCTTACGTAAACTCACCGGAATTAGAACGATCGGCCATGCAGGAACACTCGATCCCTTTGCAACTGGCGTTTTACTACTCCTTATTGGAAAACCCTTTACTAAACTCTCCTCCCAATTTCTCAACCAAGATAAAGAGTACCTTGCCAAGCTCCATTTAGGAGTGAGCACAGACAGCTTTGATTGTGATGGGCAAACGCTTGTCCTCTCCCCTCTCATCCCAACTCTTGCCGAGATCGAAAAAGCGCTCCTCTTCTTTCAAGGAACCATTCAGCAAATTCCTCCCATGTTTTCTGCAAAAAAGATCGGCGGGAAAAAACTCTATGAGCTCGCCCGCAAAGGCATTTCGATCGAGCGGCAACCCGTCTCGATTACCTTAACCACCCAATTGATCTCCTTTAACTACCCCTATTTAGAAATTCAGGTCCATTGCTCCAAAGGAACATACATCCGCTCTATTGCCGATGATTTAGGTAACATGCTAGGATGTGGAGCGCACCTATGCGCATTGGAGCGCATACGCAGCGGCGCTGTCCGCATTGAAGAGTGTTGCGATGCAACTCAGCTCAATGACCCCGCTTACCACTGGCAACAATTTTTACGTTTTAATCCATGATTACACTTTCCGATCTCAGCGATATACCTCCCCTATCTCCACCTGTTGGTCTGACAATTGGCACCTTTGATGGGATCCACCTAGGCCATCAAGCACTACTCAAGACTTTAAGAGAAAAAGTTTCAGGAACCCTCTCCGTCTTCACCTTTTCCAACCACCCCTCAGGAGTCATTAACAGCCGCCCCTCAACTCCACTGCTCATCACACTCGAGCACAAACTCAAACTCCTAAAAGAATGCGGCGTGAATTTGAGCGTTCTCTCCCCCTTTAATACAGAGTTTGCAAGTCAAGGCTTTGATCAATTTCTATCCAAACTCCACAATGCACTCCATTTTTCCCATCTTGTGCTAGGCGAAGGAGCCTCCTTTGGTAAAAACAGACAAGGTAATGAATCCGAAGTCAGAGCCTTTGCCAAAGACCATCACTTTGAAGTCGATTATTTCCCAAAAATTATTTATAAAAACGAACCCATTTCATCTGGTAGAATCCGCAATCACCTCCAAAAAGGGGAGTTTGCCGAAGTTAAAGCCTTATTAGGGCGCCCCTATTCAATCTATGCACCCCTCGTCAAAAAAAAAGATCGTTTTCAATTAGATGCTTCTGAGCTTTGTTTACCACCCGATGGAATTTATCCCATTCGTCTCATCAACCTAGAAACGGCAGTTCGAGATGGCAGATTGACGCAATCTCCAACTGCCATTTCTAGGATCAATGAGGATAACTCCCACTTAGGCCATATCCACATCCCATCCCTCCAAATTGACCTTCCTCCATCCTTTAGACCTGGAAGACCCTTAGTTGAGGCTATTTTTCATATATACCCAACTCGGTCATGAACTTGGATTTGGACCTGCGCGAAAGCTCCCGCGGATCATCGATCTTAAGTCGCCCCATATTAACAATATGGGGCGACTTAAGATCGACGATCCCCGGGGCTTTGGCGCGGTCCAAATTCCAAGTTGC
>CAMAVL010000046.1 GCA_945861735.1 Chlamydia trachomatis | reverse complement strand
AACTTGGATTTGGACCTGCGCGAAAGCTCCCGCGGATCATCGATCTTAAGTCGCCCCATATTAACAATATGGGGCGACTTAAGATCGACGATCCCCGGGGCTTTGGCGCGGTCCAAATTCCAAGTTGCTGACCGAGTTGGGTATAACTTAATTTGAAAGCAAACGAAGAAGAGGTGTTGCTATCTTAATCTCCATTGAGGCATCCTTGGGAGAAAACCTCAAATAAAGTCATTAGATGCCACAGCCACAGCTCCCCATTTCTCAACAGGATCTCAAAGAAGCCCAAAGCTACCTCACAGGAAACAAAGTGGGCACGCTTTCTTTTTCAGAAGGAACCTATCAGGTTGAGGTCAAAGACTCCACTAAAAAGCTCTACTGGCCTTTTTTACAATTAGATGATAACGGCAAATTCCTCGATGGATTTTGCAGTTGCCCGTCCGCCGAAAAGAAAACGATATGCGTTCATTTAGCGGCGGCCTATCTCAAGATTTTTAACGACCATTCTCTTCCCATCCACGTCCGGTTTCGCACTTCTTTATGGAACGAACTTGGCAAAATGATTGCGCGTCGCCATGGCTATAATGCAAACGCATTGAAGAAAAAAGAAAATGGATTTGAAGCCCTTTCCGCAACGGGCAAACGCTTATTTTGCATCAATCCCGCAAATCCCAAAAGCCGCAATTTTATTAAGGATCTGATCTTTAATCGAAGCGAAGAAACGGAAGAGACATCGCTTAAATTTTCTAATTTGCCAGCTGAAGAGATCGCCCTCTGGCGCAAAGGGAACCCCAGCCAACATCTTCTGTATGAGCTCTCTTTTTGGTCTGATTTAGCCAAATGGTGGATGCAGCTCCAGGAGGAGGAAGAGCCCTATACGATGATTTTTGAGAAGGATTCGGGATTGCCCAAATGGCTTCAGGTCCGTTTCGCCACATTTTCGTTTAGCTTTTATATTGCGGAAGTGAACTGGCCTCAGATCATCCCCTGCCTCACAGAGGTTAAATCCCCTCTTAAAATTCATGAATTTCAGACGCAAAAAATTAAAGAGATCCGCTATGACTCCTCTAAATCCACTTTTCTTGTAGAGAGCGCTCCGATTGCATCCAAAAAAACCGAAACACCCATCTCTTCTGCCATCCCTATCGGAGACTTTCTCTTTGTCCCAAATGAGGGTTTTTTTCCTGGCCTCATTGATCCTCTATTTGACAACAAAGAAATTCCCTCAGACAAAATCGCCTCTGTCTTTCAAAAACATTTTCCCATTTTACAAAAATATCTCGTTGGGACCCCACTTCAGACACAAGCATTTAAAGCACAGTATCAGATCTTCTTCGACAAATCTGAGCAACTGCACGTCTGCTGCTATGTTCTAGAAATAGGCGATCTCCAGAAATCCACTTCCGCTTATTTTGGCCCTTGGGTCTATCTTGCAGATAAAGGGTTTTATCTATTAGAAAACCTTTTATTTAATGGCGCTGAAAAAATCATTCCTCGCTCTAAAGTCAGCGAATTCATCAACCAACATAGGGCATGGCTCAATGGCTTTGAAGGATTTCACACCCATATTTCCACCATCGAATCCCATTTAACCTATCGAGTAGATGCAAATGGTGTTTTGCGTTTTGCATCAGGCCTTGGCCTCTCATCAGAAGGGAGCGATGTTGTCGATTTTGGCGACTGGGTCTATCTCAAAGAAAAAGGATTTTTCGCTAAAAAGCTCGCTCGCATAGAGGCTGCTATTGAATCGGGCACACAGATGCAACCTCAAGGGATCACCCGTTTCATTAGGTCCTACCGCAACGAATTAGAAAATGTCCAAGAATTTTTCTCTTCCAAATGCCCCCTTGAAAAGAGTGGACTCGAAATTTTCCTAAATGAGTCAGGAAAAATTGTTGTGCGTCCGAAACTTCATTTTCTCCCCTTTTATCAAACAAAAAACGTTAAAATTTATGGCGATTTTTCCTACGTTGAAAAAGAGGGTTTTTGTGAAATTCCCCCAGACAAACGCCTTCCCGAAGGGTATTTTGAAGAAAAAGTGATCTCCTTAAGCGACGAGCCCTTTTTTATCGCCCATGAATTAGATGTTTTGCGCCCTTTTATCCTATCGATCCAACCCCAATTGCAAGCACCTGAAAAAATCTCTATTCGCGTGAACCAGATGGAGCCCTACTCCAAAACAAAGTCCACTGAGTGGCTCATCGACCTAAGTTACACTTCAGAAATGGGAGCAATTGATGCTTATGAAATCTGGCAAGCAATCCATGGCAATAAACGCCATCTCTTCACACAAGCTGGTCTCATTTATCTCAAGCACATCCGCTTTAATTGGCTCAAAAACATCCCCAAAAAACGGTGGCTCAAAGGCGGAAAAAAACTCCGCTTAACCACATTGGAATGGCTCCGCTTAACAGCCTTTGATGAGGTCACCTTAAGTAAAGAGGAGTCTAAAGAATCTCTTGCAACGCGCCAAATTCTAAATGAGCTCCAAACCGCACAAACCGATACGCCAATTGATCTCACAGGCTTTAAAAGCGATTTGCGCTCTTACCAAGAAACGGGTGTCAAATGGCTTTGGTTCCTCTACTCTCATGGCCTTTCAGGCCTTCTCTGCGATGAAATGGGTCTTGGAAAAACCCACCAAGCGATGGGACTCATCGCCGCGGCAAAGAATAAGACAGCAAAAGGCAAATACCTCATTGTTTGCCCAACGTCCGTTATCTACCACTGGGAAGCGCTATTACAAAAATTCCTGCCAGAGCTTCATACCTGCATCTTTTATGGAGCTTGCAGATCGCTTGAATCCTTTGAAACCCACCACGAGATCCTCCTCACCTCTTACGGCACCTTGCGCAGCGACAAAAAGCTCCTTTCTAAAATCGAATTTGATATTGCGATATTCGATGAGATCCAAATAGCGAAAAACACCCACTCTCAAATCCATAAAGCCCTTAAAACCATCCAAGCAGCAATGCGTTTGGGCTTAAGTGGTACCCCCATTGAAAATCGACTGCTAGAGCTCAAAGCCCTCTTTGATCTTGTCATTCCAGGTTACATGCCCCAAGAAGCCCATTTTAAAGAGCTCTTTGTCAATCCGATCGAAAGAAACCAAGATGCCGAAAAAAAAGCCCTCCTTTCCCGATTCATCCACAGTTTCATTTTAAGGCGCAAAAAATCAGAAGTGCTTCTGGAGCTTCCCTCAAAAATTGAAGAGATCTCCTATTGCGACCTCTCAGAAGAGCAAACAACCCTCTATCAAAACGTCTTTTCCCTACACAAGGAAGCCCTTCTTAAAGATCTCAAAGACAACGATAAATCAGTCCCCTACCTACACATTTTTTCCCTACTTGCAAGCTTAAAGCAGATCTGTAATCACCCCTCTCTCATCTCAAAAGACATCGAAGATTTTCATAAACACAAATCAGGCAAGTGGGATCTCTTTGTTGAGCTCTTGCAAGAGATCCGCGATAGTGGACAAAAAGTGGTCGTTTTCTCCCAATACCTCGACATGCTCAACATCATTGAAGCGTACCTCAAAGAAAATAACATCGGATTTACCGGCATCCGCGGCAGCACACGCAACCGAAAATTAGCCCTTGAAACCTTTCGCGATGATCCCAAATGCGAAGTCTTTGTCGCATCCCTTCAAGCTGCAGGCGTTGGCGTCGACCTCGTCTCTGCATCCGTTGTGATCCACTACGACAGATGGTGGAATCCAGCAAGAGAGAACCAAGCAACCGACCGGGTCCACCGGATCGGCCAAAACAGAGGCGTTCAAGTCTTTAAGCTCGTCACCAAAAACAGCATCGAAGAGCACATCCATCAGATGATTGAAAAAAAACTTGCCCTAACAGAGGGGATCCTCCGCTTCGACGACCACGATCAAATCAAAGGCTTTAATCGAGAAGAACTGCTCGATCTTCTGCAACTCATCGATACAGATTTAGAAAAACAAAATTAATCCTTTACAAACTTATCTTACTTTGTAATAAAATGAAAATAATAGAACTCTTTTCAAAGGAATGGCCATGAGCAAAAAAAAATTGACAGGTTTAATCATATTTTTAATCGGAATAGCATTAATTATTCTCTCTTTTTATATTTCCAATCGAGTGAATAGCGCTCGAGAAAGCATCGATTCTTCCTCAAAAAGACTACCAAGCAATCCGCTTGTCAATGCCTTTGCAGGTGCTGCGAGAAATGAGACCAATAAATATAATGGAGTCATCCGATGGTCCTTGATCGGAGGCATTGCTTTAGGCTTAGTCGGTGGCTATATGTTGATTTGCTGCAGGTGCACGGGCAAACGCAGATAGTTTTATCTGAAGAGGGGATTGCAAAACTCCATTTAAAACTTAACTTGACAAAGTCACATTAGACAAGACTTTTTTTGATCGCCAAAGCTCCCAGGGATCGAATAGCGCAAATGGGGCTAGTATTGAATAATACAACCCCATTTGCGCTATTCGATCCCTGGGGCTTTCACGCTCAAAAAAAGTCCTGTCTAATGTGACTTTGTCAAGTTAATAGACTATAACGTTGGATTCGGATTTTTCGCAAACCGCCTATGTCCAACAGGATATGTCAATTTGCGAAAAACAGAACCGACGTTAAAATCATCAAATTTGGTCTCCAAAGCTTCAGTTATGCAACTCCCTCTGAAGCTAGAAACGGCAGTCTGAAATGGCATCGGCGTCTTTTTGTGATACAGGTTGAGACGGCTCAAATGCTGTTTTTCCAAAAGCTGCCTTGACTGATTTTGAAATGGTATCAAAGACGTTATCTGCTTGGGTTTGTTGCATTTCAAGATCGTTTATCCAAGAAAGAGGCGCGCCACAAGGCTCACCCATTTCTAGGTTTAAATAAGATGGTAAAAAATAATAACTTACAACTTGATTCATCTGGCGATGTTGAACTTCTCTGTGTGTTTTTCGAAAAATCTCCCTAATGCGCGCCTGTCCGTGTTGCTTATGCAGTCCTTTTACTTCTAATTTCAAGTCTTGTCCGATCATCTTTACATCTGAACAATCAATTTTAGCGTTTTTTAGCCGATGGTGCGCATCGAGATCATGCGCGGATACAACGAGATCCACTGCTTCATTAAATTTCATTAAATAGGTATGTTCATCTGGACTCTCTTCAAGATCTTCTGCCACACTCGAGCGTTGCTGATCAATCACCTCATGAAGATTCTTACTCATTTTCGGAACTGCGAAGGTGCTATCAAAGACGTCTCCAACCGCCGTTTCTAGGTTAAATAAGGCTGGTCCTGCAGCTGCAAGTCGAGCAGCGCCTTCCTCATGTTTCTGACTGTATGTCGCAGCACTTTGAGCTTTAATTGAATAAGTCATATATTTTTTTCCTTAGATTTTTTAACTTAACAAAGTCACATTAGACAAGACTTTTTTTGAGCGTCAAAGCTCCCAGGGATCGAATAGCGCAAATGGGGCTAGTATTGAATAATACAACCACATTTGCGCTATTCGATCCCTGGGGCTTTCACGCCAAAAAAAGTTTTTGTCTAATGTGACTTTGTCAAGCTAATGTATGAAACAAAAACTCACGATTTGTAAGTAGAAGACTTTCTAGCTGGAATCCCATGATCGAATCCCATCCAGGAAGTTTGCCTGTAGCCGCTTTTTTATAGGATCCCTGCTCAATAAGATCTCGATAGGGTTCTACGTATTTTAACTGAAAACGGAGGAAGCAATCACTAATCCGATAGAGTTTCTGCTTTCCAATTGCACCTTTTTTTAAGGTCCATTGGTAATGTTCTGAAGCAAATCCTGCAGCAACTAGATTTTTGAGCTGATTGCTTAATGTGGCGCCGTCTGCTAATTTTAAAAGATCCCGTATTTCTTGTTGCATTTTCATTCCGTCGACTAAAACAGATAAAATTTTACGGTATGCTTCACTATTGCGTTCGAAAAGATCGTGGAAAATTGTTTGAAATTCATTAATGAGTTGGCTTGCGGGTTCGAAGCACAGTTCGTAAATGTTTTGATCTGCGCTCTCTTTGGGATCAATCAAATCTAGATACCAGGGAACGCCTCCTGTTACAGACAGGATTTTTAGAATTTCATAAATGGATCCAGAAAACCCTTTTTTTCTAAGAAAAGAAACGCAATCTTGAATAGACAAAGGTTTTAGATGAAGGACTAATGAGACCCTTCCTACAAATCCTGTGCTATGTAGGATGTTTTTTTCAATCCATGTTGAAATGGAACCGCAGAGGATGAGAACTAATCTTTGTTTTTTACTCGCTTCTTGATGACGACTAAAGAGGCCTTTTTTAATCTTTTCAGGCGTGATAAGCGGGCAAGTTCTTGCTTTCTCCCGAGAAAAAGGCTCATATAATGTCCTAATATATACAAATCTAATTTTTAGGAGATTTTTAAGCAATATCGAGTTTCTCCTAAAAGCTGCATATGTCACTTTTGGGAGATTTTGGTTCAAAGAAAAAACTTGACAAAGTCGAGATCATGCAATCTTTTTAACAAAAACCTGGTAGGGGAAGGAGCTCATTTTTTTTTTTGGAAAAAAATGAGGGTGGGAGGGGGCTGAGAAGTGAATTTCCACATGCACTAAATAATATTTTTCATTGTCTTTGCCGCACTTTTCTGGAGAGGACCAGATATAGCAGGTTCTTTCGAACGTTCGATCCCCTGTTTTTTTTAGATTAAGTGAGACGGTGTCCTTAAATAGAAGCGTTTTATCTTTTTTTGGAGTGCAAATGCTCTCCCAAGGGATTTTCTCTTGATAGAGGAGGGCCTTGGTATCGGCAAAACTCAAATCTGCAAGGCGATGGAGCTGCAGGCGTTGATAGATTTTAAGTTCAGAGCTGATAGCAGCGGATGGAATGTGAATGAGAGGGGCCATGCACATAGAAAAAAGACCTAATGCGATGAGGAGCTCTAATAATAAGAATGAGTGTTTTTTGTGGGAGCGTTTCAATCAAGTGATTCTATGTAAAAATTGACGGGATATCTCAATGGCTGTATCCTTATTAAGGATAACAATTTCAAAAAAGGGTAAAGCTTATGGAGCTTAAGGGCAAGGCTCTTTATAATTTATTAAGGATCAATTGGTTAGAAGACCCCTCGATTGGGGTTCAGCCTTGGCAAGTGGAAGATTATCGAGTGCTATCGACGGCGGATTTGTTTTCCAAGCTGGAAAAATTGAAAATACCTCTGAATGAAGAGAGCTTTTTACTCTATGTAGAGAGTTCTGATTCTCCTGAAGAGCTCGTGGAGTGTCTTTGTTTAGATGATGAGGATCTTGAAATAAGCGACCAGAGTTATCTCCTTCTGTTTGAGCTCTGGAGGCGGTTGATTCCAGAAAAAGAGTCTTTATCTATTTTTTGTGATGAACTTGATCGTCTCATTGAATTATACGATAAGGGATCGTCTCAAGAGGATGAGCAGTTGCAAAAGGCATTATCTGATTTAGAAGATGTTTTGGATGAGACAGTGGATGCAGGAGCCTCTGCTCCGGAAGCATTTGAGAATGTCACGCAACATTGCGCTCATGATTTGGAAGCGTTTATTAATGACTATATTTCTTTTCAATTAGAATCCAATAATGACGTCTACGCATCCAAATTATTGGATGCTTTCTCTGAATATATGACAGAGGAAGTCCCTTAGCTCTGGAGATCAAATTTGATGATTTTAACGTCGGTTCGATTTTTCGCAAATTGACGTATCCTATTGGGCATAGGGGATTTGCGGGAAATCCGAATCTAACGTTAAAAGCGCGAATTTGCCATCTCGAACTGCCGTTTCTAGGATAAACCAGATTCAGTAAATTATTTCAGCTGATTGATCTTTTTAAATCCTAAAAAGACAAGTGGGGCAGCGCATAGGCAGTATACAAACCAATAGCTGCTGTCCCATTCTAATTTCAGAAATCCATTGTCAGAGAAAAAGAGTTGGAGTAGCCCAAGCATCAATAAATTGGAGCCAATTGTTAAGAAGAGAATTGGCCAGAAGCTGCTTTTATCGTCTGTTGAAGCCTCATCTTGAGATGCCGCTGGGGGTGAAGAGCCTCCTAAGGGAGCGGTAGAAGTAAATCGTTTTTCTGAAAATGCGTCTTTAAAACCATTGGGTTGTTTCATAGAGTAAGCCTCTTTTTTATCTTCTGAGTGGATCGGATTAAGATTTTTTGCTGAGTAGGGTGGCGGGTAAAGAGATGTTAAATTGTCTTGGGGTTGTTTTGTCAAAGCAGGCTCCTCTGTGTAGAAATTTTTATCCTGCGCTGTTCCGCAGTAAGGGCATTCTTGAGCGGCAAGGAGGATCCTTCCATCGCATCCAAGGCATAATTTTTGACGGTCTTTACTGTTCATAAGTGCCAGGGGGTCTATTCTCATCTTTACACATCAACCCTAAAATTTTCTAGTGTTTTCGTTTTTTTGAACGTTTGTTCCTTGGACAAGTTTTACGAAAAATGGCTATACTTGGGGAATAAACTTAAAGGGAGTGCCTAAATCATGGAAAGAAAACATTTTGAAGTTGCTGTGATAGGGGCAGGTCCTGGGGGGTATGTGGCGGCGATCAAGGCAGCGCAAGAGGGGCGTAGGGTCTGTCTAATCGAAAAAGGATCTATGGGAGGGACGTGCTTAAATGTGGGCTGTATTCCGACTAAAACACTGCTGGCCTCTGCTAATGTGCTCCATGAGATCTCTAGAGCTGCTGATTTTGGAATTACAACGGGTCCTGTCACCTTTGACTACGCCAAGATGAAGGGGCGAAAAGATGGGATTATTGAAAAGATGCGCAAAAGCTTAGAGGGATTGATTCTTTCTAATGGAATTACGATTTTGCGAGGGACTGCAGAGTTTTTAACCCCGCATCAGATCAAAATTACAGGGCCTGATGATCATTTGCTCTATGTTGATAAAGTCATTATTGCAACAGGTTCTGAGCCGTTGGATATTCCGGCATTCCCCTGTGATCATAAGAAAATTGTCAACTCCACTTCGATACTAGAACTCACAGAGCTGCCTAAAACACTTGCGATCATCGGAGGAGGCTATATTGGATGTGAATTCGCATCTCTATATGCGGCATTAGGTGTTAAAGTGATTATTTTGGAAGCGTTGCCATCGATTGTGATGGCTCAGGGCAAGACGATTGCGGAGACCCTTTCCCGTGCATTTACTAAGCAAGGGATCGACATTCAAATAGGCGTCATGGTTGAGGGGATCACCCAGGGGCCAGAGGGTTTAAGTGTTCAACTGAAAGATAAACCGCCTGTTTTTTGTGATATGGCCCTTGTCGCTGTGGGTAGAAAGATTGTCTCTTATGGAATGGGCTTAGATAAAGCTGGCGTTAATGTTGATTCAAAAGGGTCGATCTTGGTCGATGAAAAGATGGAAACAAATGTTCCAGGCATCTATGCAATTGGCGATGTGACGGGCAAGTTTTTACTAGCTCATGTGGCCTCTCATCAGGGAATGGTCGCTGCAAGCAATGCAATTGGAAAGGTCGCTAAGATGCATTACGAGAGCGTTCCGGCTGTCATTTTTACAACACCTGAGATAGCAACAGTTGGGATCACTTTGGAGCTAGCTTTAGAGATGGGACGCGATGCAGCTATTGGAAAATTCCCTTTTCAAGCTTTAGGCAAATCGGTAGCAACGGCTCATACAGAGGGGTTTGCGCAGGTGGTCATTGATAAAAAAACAGGTCAGATTCTTGGCGCGCAAGTAGTCGGTCACGATGCTGCGACGCTCATTGCTGAAATGGCGCTTGCGATGGCAAATGAACTCACGATTGAATGCGTATCGGATACGATCCACGCGCATCCAACGGTTGCTGAGGTGTGGATGGAGGCGGCGTTGCTTTCAACCGATACCCCTCTCCATTTTCCTCCAAAAATTAAAAAAAGTGCAGTTTAAAGATGTCTAATAAATTGCCGGAAAATCCAGAGACTCAAGGAAAAGATAAAGCGGTGGGCTTAGGTAGATTCCCCTCGTGGCTTCATCGGAATCTTCCTGTCGGGGGGAACTTATTTAAAACAAATGGCATTTTGGCAAAAAACCGGCTCAATACGGTCTGTGAAGAGGCGAAGTGCCCCAATCGATTCGAGTGCTATTCGAAAAAAACGGCAACCTTTCTGGCTCTTGGAAAAGAGTGCACGCGCAATTGTGGTTTTTGTGATATCGATTTTTCTAAGACGCCAAAAATGCCAGAGAGTGACGAGCCGATCCGCATTGCCAATTCGGTCAAGGAGCTCGGCTTAAAGCACGTTGTCATTACGATGGTGGCACGCGACGATCTTCCTCTTGGAGGCGCAGAGTATATCGCTGCAATTATTCGGGTGGTGCGCCAAGAGAATCCAGGAGTGACGATCGAGGTGCTCACCTCTGATTTCTCAGGTGATTTTACGGCAATTGATCGCATATTAGCGGAAAACCCCGATATTTTTAATCATAATATAGAAACGGTGCGCGAATTATCCCCTCGAGTGCGTCATAAAGCCTCTTATGAGAGGACCTTAAGCGTACTGCGCTATGTTAAAGATTGCCCGAACCATCCCTTCAACCTAGAAACGGCAGTTGGAGACGGCAAAGTGACGCAATCTTTTGAACCAGAACCTTTTCCGATAGGGGGGCCCTTCACGGTTAGGGAATGTGCGCCCCCTATCGAAAGAGATTCTGATTCAAAATCTTGCATCACTTTGCCATCTCGAACTGCCGTTTCTAGGGTTGTCAAATCGGGGATCATGGTGGGGCTCGGGGAGTCCGAGTTGCAAGTTAAGCAAACCATCGAAGATCTCAAAAATGCCGGCTGTGACATCATTACCATTGGGCAGTACTTGCAAGCAGATCAGCGTAAACTACTTGTAAAAGAATTTATTACCCCAGAGCGGTTTAAGGCTTATGAAGAGTATGGCCATTCTATTGGGGTCAAGCAGATGTACTGCGGCCCATTCGTTCGCTCCAGTTATAATGCAGATGAAATCCAGAAATTAATTTCTCAGTAAGGCGTTGTGACTTTGTCAAGGTATACCCAACTCGGTCATGAACTTGGATTTGGACCTGCGCGAAAGCTCCCGCGGATCATCGATCTTAAGTCGCAAAATATTAACAATATAGGGCGACTTATGATCGGCGATCCTCGGGG
>CAMAVL010000045.1 GCA_945861735.1 Chlamydia trachomatis | reverse complement strand
TGGTGGCCGGGGTCATTTCAAATAAAACCATATGGTTGCCATCGACTAACCCTTCGTGGATGCGAAACTCTACCTGGGGATCTATACCCAACTCGGTCAGCAACTTGGAATTTGGACCTGCGCGAAAGCTCCCGCGGATCATCGATCTTAAGTCGCCCCATATTAACAATATGGGGCGACTTAAGATCGACGATCCCCGGGGCTTTGGCGCGGTCCAAATTCCAAGTTTCAGGCCGAGTTGGGTATAACTGCGTCAGAAGCCAAATTTCGAGTTCTTGATTTCCAACCTTTTTTTCTCTGGGACGAAATGAAGTACCGCGAATCTGATGATTTGTATCTTCAATCCCCCACAATACGTAGGCTTTTTGCTTTCCATTGACATCCTCCCCTTCCTTTAGGAAGGGGAGGATGTCAAAAAGAAGCAAGCTGCTTTACGAGATTTTGAAATTGCAAAGTATCCAATAGATCTCCTCATATCGCACTTTCCCCCATGCGAGATAGATGAAGACACCTGTTTGACTGATCCATTTTCAAGCATTTTCTTTCCAACGCAAAATAGAAATGTCACGCTTCATTTAAAGCTTGCCTCTTACCTCAGTTTCCTGATACTTTCGGAATAACACCAGAACCCGTATTATAGAGGCTTACCCCATGGTAGATGAAATCCTTCCTAATAAATCGCCCCTTAAACCCGACAGCATTCAACCCACTGCTCCTATCGGCACTGAATCGAAAACGCTCCCCGGTTCCCAAGATTTTTCTTCCCTAATGAAACCTGACCAAGGCGGCTCTTTAACAATGGTTGGAAATAAGGTAACGATGTCTCCTTTTGATTTGGCAAAAGGAACGCCCCCTATTGCACAGGCGCCTAACCTCAATACCCTCACAAATCAGATCAATAGCGCCCAAAGTACGATGGGCGATTTAAATAAACAACTCAACTATCCCGATCTCAAGCTGAAATCCTCTCAGAAGTATCTCTTAAAAAACAAGCTCACCGACGTGAACTCCCAGCTACGCGCTGCAAACGGCAAAATGGGAGCTCAAATTCCGCCAGAGCCCGTTGCAACGAAATTTCATGGTCCTTTGGGAAAATTTTTAGGCTATCTATCGGACGGTCAAGCACAGCTCGAATCTGCTAAAAACCAACTCCAATCGTTAAAAGACAAAGGGCAGCAATTAACGCCTGGCGACTTTTTATTAGTGCAGGTCAAAATGAATAAAGCGCAACAGGAACTCGACTTTTCCTCCGTGCTTCTTTCTAATGCAGTCCAAGACTTTAAAATGTTAATGCAAGTACAAATTTAACGGGCTCACATGCAAAACCCTCCTGATTTTGATAAGCTCATCTCTCATCTCGAAGACCTCGAACTCACGACCATTCACGGCCGAATCACGGAAGTGGTCGGCATGCTCATCAAAGCTGTCGTCCCTCAAGTAAAAATGGGAGAGGTGTGCCTGATCAAAAGAGACGGAGAGCCTCTCATGGCAGAGGTTGTCGGGTTTACGCGCGATGAAGTCTTTCTCTCTCCTCTTGGAGAGATGTATGGGATCGGTCCCTCTTCTGAAGTAATTCCCCTGCGAGTGCCGCTTCATATTAAGGTAGGGCCTCAGCTCTTAGGTCGTGTTCTCAATGGTCTTGGACATCCGCTAGATGAAGATACCAAGGGACCCTTAGTGCTCGAAGAGAGCTACCCTATCATCAATTCTCCACCCGATCCCTTAAAACGCAAAATGATAACAGAGCCGATCTCTGTCGGCGTGCGTTGTATCGATGGGGTCTTAACTTGCGGCAAGGGTCAGCGGATCGGGATTTTTGCAGCAGCCGGCGGTGGAAAATCGACCACGCTTGGCATGATCGCACGGAACGCCCAAGCAGATGTCAATGTCATTTCACTCATCGGCGAGCGGGGCCGAGAGGTACGTGAGTTTTTAGAGCATGATCTTGGCGAGGAAGGAATGAAGCGCTCTGTTGTCATTGTTTCAACATCGGATCAAGCAGCGCAATTGCGCATTAATGCAGCCTACGCAGGAACTGCCATTGCGGAATATTTTAGAGCTCAGGGAAAAACCGTTATTTTGATGATGGACTCCGTGACTCGATTCGCAAGAGCGCTCCGAGAGATCGGTCTTGCTGCTGGAGAGCCTCCTGCAAGAGCTGGCTATACCCCGTCTGTCTTTGCAACGCTCCCGCGCCTACTCGAGCGCTCCGGCAACTCGGATGTGGGTTCGATCACCGCTTTTTATACCATTCTGGTTGCCGGCGATGACATGAATGAACCTGTAGCGGATGAGGTGCGCTCCATTTTAGATGGGCACATCATTTTATCTGCAGAACTCGCCCGTCAATACCACTACCCTGCGATTGATGTCCTCTCCTCCATTAGCCGTATTTTGACAAGCGTCGTAGACAAAGAGCATCTCCAACTAATTGGAAAAGTGAGAGAAGTGCTTGCCAATTACAAAAAGAATGAACTACTCATCCGCATCGGTGAATACAAACCCGGTTCCGATAAAGGGGCTGACTTTGCGATTAAATACATCGATAAAGTAAACCGCTTCTTAAAACAGCAAGTCGATGAAAAATCGAGCTTTGAAGAGACCTTGCAACAACTGCGCGCGCTTTTCCGTTAACCAAAGGATCTCATTGGATCACTATCCTCTTGAACAAGTCGCTGTCATCAAGCAAAAGAAATTGGAAGAGGCTGAAAAAGTTTTAAAAGACAAAAAGGAAGCCTTAACCAAAGAAGAAGATCGGCTGAAACAGGTCGAAAAAGAGCGCGATAAAGTCAAAGACCACCGCGTTGCAAAACTAACCCAACTGCGCGAAAAGCTCGATGCGGGAACCTCGACAGATAAGATCCAGCAGATGAAGTATTACCTCAAAGTCGTCGACGAAAAGCTTAAAGTCAAAGAACTCAAAGTCAAAGACCATCAAAAACTTGTCGATGCTGCCAAAAACCAAGTGGAAATCGCCCGTCAAGATTATCTCAAAAAGCAACAAGATGTCGAAAAATTGCGCCTGCACAGAGAAGAGTGGGAAAAAGAGATGAAGCTCATACTCATTCAAAAAGAGGCAATCGAAGGAGATGAAATGGGCTCTGTAATGCACACGCGCAAAAAATCATCCCATGGCAAAATGAGCTCGACTCCAAAGAAGAAGTCCTCGGATGATTAATTAAAAAATAAATATGCAATAAAGGGTGTTAGCTTGTGTCGAAAAAAATCCTCATGATTGCAGGCCCTAATGGAGCTGGCAAAACGACAATGACCCTAGAGTTAATAACTGGCCAAACGATGCTTTATGAATTCATCAATCTCACTTTTTTGTGGCTAACAAGCCGTCCAACGCGTCATCCAAAGAGTAAAGCAAGGCGGGCACCATGTTCCCAAAGAAGCCATCATACGACGCTATCATGCTGGACTTAAAAATCTTTTGACCCACTATACCCAACTCGGTCATGAACTTGGAATTTGGACCTGCGCGAAAGCTCCCGCGGATCATCGATCTTAAGTCGCCCTATATTGTTAATATTTTGCGACTTATGATCGACGATCCGCGGGAGCTTTCGCGCAGGTCCAAATCCAAGTTTCAGGCCGACTGCAGTATAACTTGGGTATAGACAATAGATTCTTTTTAAGTTATGTCTTAGGCAACATGAAAAGCTTGTAAGGAATGTATCAATGGCTGAAATAAGTCGTATTCAAGGACCTGGTGGAGCTCCAGAACTTCCTGGGAAAAACCGCTCGGAGGGGCCTGATTCAGATAAATTCAAAGAAGAACTGAAGCTGAAACGCTCCCAAGTTGGCGAAACGGATACAGAGCAACAAAAGAAACGGAAACGTCCAGAGGAAGCAGAAGAAGAAGAGGATCTCGAAGAGGGAACAGCTCAGGGACCAACAGCGCCTCCTGCTGCCCCTTTTTCTTTAGGACAAGAAGATCAAAAAATTAACCCATTGGACATGCAGTCACCGACGGGAAAAACATCGCCTTTGGCTTCAGCGCAACCAACAGCTGCTCCTTTAGGCTCTGCAGCGCCACCTCCGTTTATGGTTCCATCTACTGATGAAGTGGAAGATGATGCGAGCTCGCAGGAAGAGGACATGCCTCCCTCGTTGGCAAGTGAAGGGGAATCTTATACACCTACCCCCTATAATCAAAATGTTCCTCAGACGCCCTATCCATTGGGAAGTCAAGAAACACCCACGTTTCAACAGACAACTCAAGCCCAAAGCGAACAACAAAAGCATCAGGACACTCAAAAAACAACCTCCACCTCTTCGACTTCTAAAGCCCAAGGAGGGAAAACAGCAGGTCCGGTTATTGGAGAACCTACTGACCACGTAGAAGATAAACAAGCGCTGCTAGACCAACTGAGTAAAAAAGATCAAAAAGAAGAGGCGATTCCCCCAGAAGATGTGATTGAAGGGGCTCCCCCGGCAGCTGTAGTGGCCTCTCTTGCAGAGATTGAAAAGAAAAAAGAACCAAAAGAGATCGACCTCGACGCCTCTTTTGCACCAGCTGCGCCGACCGTTACGGCCGACACTCCACTGACACCAACTCCACCGCCTGCGTACACAAGCCTGCCGCCACATGTACTAGATGCATTTGAAAGGATGGCCGGCACGATGACGGTAATGACCTTATCTGGTAAAACAGAAACGACGATCACGCTAAATTCAGATAAATTTGCCTCTTCCCGTTTTTTTGGGACTCAGATTATTATTCAGGAATTTAGTACGGCGCCGAAAGCTTTTAACATTCAGATCAACGGATCACCTGAAGCTGTTGCTATTTTTCAGGGAAACGCGGAAGATCTAATGGCAGCCTTTCAACATGGCAATTATAATTTCCGTGTAAATCGGCTCGATACAGGACTGTTAGCGGATCGTCCCGTATTTAGTAGAAAAGAAAAAATAACAGATAAAAACCAAGATCAACCGGGACAAGGATCTCAATGACAACCATTACCCACAATGTCATTTCACACCCAATAAAGACTGAAAACACGACTCATCGCTCTCCCCATTCAAAAACTCACTTTAAAAGAGAGTGCTCCCACAGGGATACGGATAAGAGTCTAAAAACCGTGTTTGATCTCATCGAAGAAGAAGAAATAGAGCCCTCGCAGCTCTTGGCTGTCCCTCCATTGTTACAGATCACTCCATTCAGTTCAGCGATCACTTCCCCTCAAATCGTATCGGCTCCTCTGCCAACTGATATCGAAGCCCTGTTTGAAAAAATGGCAGGCTCAATGATTGTTCTTTCTTCTTCTCAAGAGAGCGAAACGAGCCTATTTTTAGATTCTCCCCAATTTTCCTCATCTGTTTTTTATGGTACAAAAATCACGATCAAGGAATTTGCAACAGCTCCAAAAGCGTTTAATGTGGAGATCTCTTCTTCGCCTCTTGCCTTGATGCGCATCGAAATGCATAAGGCGAGTCTTCTCGAAGCATTTCAAAAGGGAAATTTCAATTTTTCTATCGGACGTTTTGAATTAGGTCTTCAAGATGATGACCGCCCCGCTTTCCAACGAAAAGATCCCGTTTCTAATGAAGAAGAGGACGAAGAATAATGACGCAAGCACCTCTATTTTGGCTTAAAAAAATCGAAACGGCACTGATCGACATGAAAGAGATCCCTCTATGGGGATACCCGCCTGCCTTCCCTTGGGAAATGGCCGCCTCCCAAATTGGATCAGCACTTCAACTTCCCGAATTCACAATTGAACATAGTCAAACCCAATTGATGAAGCCGGACGCCTTCCTTTCTGGATTTGGGAAAGAAACAGTTGTCCTTTCTATTGACCTAACGCCTCTTCCCGATGCGGCCCACTGGATTATGGCCCAAGAGGATATTGCAAAGCTCACCCAACTTATTTTAAATCCTGAAGGAGACAAAAAGGGCTTCTCTACAGCTGCATTTCAAGAAGGATTTTATCGTTACCTACAGCTCCAAATCCTCCAAGTCATCGATCAACTGAAAGCCTTTGATGATTTGTCCCTTAAATGCGCACAGAGTGAATCTTTACCTTCCGAGGAATCTCTTTGCATCGATATTGCCATTGCCTTTGAGAGTTTGAAACTTTGGGGAAGGATCATTTGTCCGCCCGCCTTTCTTTTAGGCTTTAAAAGTCATTTTAGCATTAAAAACCCCTCGCTTCTCTCCTTTCCATTGACAGAACAAGTCGATGTCGATCTTCATTTGGAGCTTGGGAAAACAACTTTAGGACTACCCCAATGGGAATCGATAGCTATCGGAGACTGCCTTGTCCTCGATAGAAGTTCTTATGATCCCACAACTCATAAAGGAACTGTTACGCTCGTCTTAGATCAACAACCTCTCTTTCGAGCGCGGTTAAAGGAAAATCATTTAAAAATTGTCGATTATGCTTTTTATTACGAGGAAGAAACACCTATGGACACCCATCCACCTGATGATGAACACACAGCTCCTAAAGAGGAGGGATTTGAAGATCTTTCCTTAGAAGCAGATGAAAATGATCCTAACCACATGTGGTCTGCTAAGGACGCTTCTACTGAAAGTACAGAACAGTTAATCAGCGCACGCGAGATCCCACTCACCATCACAGTGGAAGTCTCTCGCCTAAAAATGAATCTTCAAAAATTGCTCGCATTAAAGCCTGGCAACTTAATTGAACTCCCCGTTCGCCCAGAACAAGGAGTCGATCTTCTCGTTAATGGGAAAAAAGTCGCCAAGGGAGAATTAGTGAAACTTGGAGAAGTTCTCGGCGTTAAAATTTTACAAATTGGATCTTAAGTTAATGACGGATCCCCTGTTTTATAAACAAACGACGATGCCAGATCTCATTTCTGGTCAACACTCCCCTCCCATCCCCGCATCAATTGGTCCCTATACAATTGAAAGCTTGCTAAATCTTGGAGGGATGAGCCTCCTCTATTTAGGCATTCATCCTGAAGCTAAGCTGCCCATTGCAATTAAAGTCCTCTCCCCTGCCTATGTGAACCATCCTGAATCTGTGCAGCGTTTTTTAAAAGAAGCGCAGATCATCGCAATGACCAATCACCCCAATATCGTTAAGCTCTATGGACAAGGAGAGTGGGAAGATGGGCTATATATCGCCATGGAATTTATTCAAGGAGTGTCTCTACGCGCTCTTATCACCGGCCAAGCACTATCGATGCGCCGCACATTGGAAATCATCCTCCAAGTCGCCTACGCCATCCTTCATCTCCACTCTCATGGCGTGATTCATCGCGATTTAAAACCTGAGAACATCTTAATCACGGAAGAGGGTGAAATTAAAGTCATCGACTTTGGAATCGCACAATTACATGAAGACAAAAAAACAGATCGGGCAACGGAGGGAAATCGCCTCATTGGAACACCCAACTACATGTCCCCTGAGCAAAAAGAAAATCCAGCTCAAACCTCTTTTGCATCCGATATCTATTCTCTTGGAATTATCTTGTATGAACTCATCACTGGGAAGTTAAGCTACGGGATGATCAATCTCTCCCTTTTGCCTAAAAACTTAAAAAAAATCGTCTCTAAAGCGCTTGCCGTGTCGACACTTGAGCGCTATCAAGACATCGCAGCATTGATCCACGACATTTCTCAGTATCTCAATTCCAAAGAGATCGAAAAAGAAAAACCAGGTGGCGATCAGATCAAAGAAGTCTACGAAAATTTAATCCGCTCTACACAAAATTTATCTCCTGCACTGCCCCCGACTTGGGACCAAATTGACTTAAAAGTGGCTAAATTGCGCAGCTCCTCGCAGCTTGGTCTCTACTACGATTTTTTCCGATTCCCAAACAACACCTATTTAGCAATCATCGCAGCCTCTACAAACCCCGAAATTGATAGCGCAGTCCACGTTGGAATGCTCTGGGGAATTGTCCATACGCTTCTCAATGAAAATAGCGCAATGGGAGCCTCCTATTTTAAACCAGAGACATTTCTCACAGCTCTGAATGTGCAGTTAAGCGGCGATTTAAAAGAGCAATTTGCGCTCAGTTTCATTTTCTTAAATCCCCTATCCTCTCAATTAACCTACTTTTCTTCTGGGATGCCCCCTCTCATCCATATTCCTGAAGGGGGAAATACATTGAGAAAGCTCTCTTCTGAGAATCCACCATTGGGATCCGACCTGAATCAGAGCTTTTCCCAAACAACAGATAATTGGAATGAAGAGGATATTGTTATTCTTCACTCTCTGTGTTCCACTGAAGAACCCTCTAGCATGAGCCCTGACCACTTTGAGCTGATGCTAGAGGATGCGATCATGGATAGCCGCTATCTCTCGACCCAAGCCCAAGCAGACTCCATTCTGAAGAGAGTTGCTTCGAGCCAACTGAAGTATCCCAAAGTTGTTATCGTCATCCAAAGAATTACTTGAAAAAAAGCAATTCCCTCTGCATACTCGATTTTGTGCATTTTCAACTTGTCGCTAACATTAATCAGAAACTTCGGAAAATTTCATGTCTAAACACTCTGTTTTGGTTGATTTATGTCTTGCGCATAAAAAAAATGGATTCTCAGGAATTCCTCAAGATAACAGGATATTGTTTGCTTCTTTGAGTAACTCTTCCCAACTAGATGTTACAGGATGGATTTATAACGACACGCTTCAATATAACTCTCTTAATCTGAATCAAATAATAGACCAATCTTTATTTCTGGGATTTGCATTAGATGGAAGAGATATTAAAAATTTATTCTCATTATATCTTACTTGTTTTTGGCGATTTTTAAAATTTTTAAGAAAAATAAAAGCAGTAACAAAAATAAATCATAAAAATTACAATCTACATGACAGCCTTGATTTCTCTCAGATTTGGAGAAGTTTTTTTCAAAACGTTATATCACCCGACGAGTTCAATATTCTGTCTCGAAACAAATACGCCATTACTGACCTCAGTAATCACAGAAAATTGTTTGCATTAATTCCTCCTTTTTTTAATTCAGACCAGTATGATTTTGTGCTGTCTCAAGATGCTCGATTTGTTAAGCTATCTCCAAATACTATCTCTTTAATTCGTTACCATGATGCCGTTCCAATATTTTCCTCTGATACGGTTTCTAATTCAAGAGCTCTTAATGCTCATTATAAGAACATAAAAAAACGTGAAAAAGAATCGATTTTTATATGTAGCTCACCCAGTTCTCTTCATGATTTAAATAGACTTTCTCCTGTTGCAGCAGAGAGGGCTCATGTGATCCCTTGTATTTTACCTAAAATGACTAGAAAAGAAACCCACTACTCTAATTTTATTGCGATTGCGAGCTCATGTATCTCACCTGCTACCATTGGTAACAATACATCGAAAGAACTGATTGAACGTTGGATGAAACTTCAGTCTGATACGCCAACGATTCCTGAATTCATCATGACTCTTTCTACAATAGAGCCCCGAAAAAATCATCTGGGACTTTTAGCGAGTTGGCAACAGCTAAGATTATCTTCACGAAAAGATATTAAATTATTGATTGTTGGCTCTCCTGGCTGGATGTTTGAGCCTATTATTGCAGCCATGAAACCATTCGTATCTTCTGGAGATTTGCTCCATCTTGAAAAAGTGCCTCAAAATCAGTTGCCCTATCTCTATTCAGCGGCTACGTGTTTTGTCTTTCCGTCATTTGCTGAAGGATTCGGGTTGCCTCCTTGTGAGGCGATGCAGTGCGAGTGTCCTGTTGCTGTTTCTGATATTCCGGCTCACCGTTATTCAGCCGGAGATGGAGCTCTCTATTTTTCTCCATATGATTCCGATGAAATGACTGAGGCTCTTCATCAGCTCATATTTTCAGATAAAGATCATTCGTTGCGCAAAAAATTAATCGAAAAAGGGTTGCAAAACGTAAAGAAATTTGAAAAAAATACAGTATTGCCTCAATGGGAAATTCTTTTTGATGAATTGTCTGCAAATAAAAAAAAACTCAATCAAAAATAGCCTCTTTCATAAATTCAGACATTCTGACCGGCCTTGTTCGGTTTGTCAGGGGCAAATATCGCATAGATTTCTGAGAGATCTCCGTTGATCCTAGAAACTATTCATGACGTGTGATATACCCAACTCGGTCATGAACTTGGAATTTGGACCGCGCCAAAGCCCCGGGGATCGTCGATCTTAAGTCGCCCCATATTGTTAATATGGGGCGACTCAAGATCGATGATCCCCGGGAGCTTTCGCGCAGGTCCAAATCCAAGTTCATGACCGAGTTGGGTATAAGTTGACATCTAAAATAAGGGCTTGTTTGAGTTGCCAGAGCACTAGTATAGTTTAGTTCTTGATGAAATAAAGGAGCGCAGTTTATGTTCAATTTGATTATTGCTGTTTTTTTGATGATTTCACACTGTTTTTGTGCGTCTTGTGTGTCTATTGATATCACTCCGATCACCTTGATTCGGGCTGATGATTCTTCGGGACTTGATCGTCCAGAAGGGGTAGCTTTCTCCCCTTCTGGCGACTTCATTGCCGTTACTAATTCGTTAGCCAATACCGTTACGTTTTACAGACGCGTAGGAAATCAGGGTGCTATTTATGAAAAAACGCCTGCATTTTCTATCAAAGGACCGAAGTCTCAATTAAATTATCCTCACGATCTTAGTTTTTCTCCAGATGGTCAAAGCCTTGCCGTTGCAAACAGGGGTGGAAATGCAATTACGATATATAGAAAAAATCCATTTCAAGATTATTACGACTCCATTCCCATAGCAATAATCGGAGGAAAAAAATCGAAAATTATGGCTCCTGATGCAGTGCGATACTCTCCAGTTGAAAATACTATTGCAGTAGTCAATATGGTGACAAATACCATCACATTTTACTATTATCAAGGGGATCAATACCAACAAAAGCCTTATCAAATCATTCAGAATCCAATTTTGCAAATTCCCGATGGTTTGGATTTCTCAAAAGACGGCAAGTTTTTAGCAGTTACGTCCCATGATGCCCATGCTGTAGCCATTTATCAGCGAATAAACAATTCACAGGGATATTATACGCAAGATCCAGTGCAAATTTTACAAGGGAAAGAGACCGGCTTTTCCTACCCCCATTCTCTCAGCTTTCATCCGCTAAATAATTGTTTAGCCGTTTCTTGTTCGCAAGGGAGCAAGAATGTGCATGTTTTTACAAAAATATCGGAAGCAACCCCCTATTCAAATGCTCCAGACATTAGTCTGGAGGTTATAGAGATGTATGATGCTTCGACCCTCGTTTTTTTGGATCAGCTACAGCAAGAGGGCGGCGTTAAAGGAGTGGCATTTTCTCCTGATGGCAAGAGCTTGGCAATAACTCAAAACTTATGCCAAGACGACCTACACTTACCATACCCTGTAGGGGTATTGGCGATTTATTCTTTGAATGACGAATAATATTTAGCATATTAGACTTCTTGCATAACCTCTTCTCCGTGCCCGTGCCCGGATAAATTCTTTATACAAAAGGACGCGAATTATTGATTCGTATAGTATCCATGTTGGTTATACTGCAGTCGGCCTGAAACTTGGAATTTGGACCGCGCCAAAGCCCCGAGGATCGCCGATCATAAGTCGCCCTATAT